>JBDKUU010000427.1:0-1928 GCA_039679525.1 Phycisphaerales bacterium
ATCTGCTTCATGTTCTTGGCGACGATGCCCTGGGCGGGCTCGATGGACCAGTTGACGACCGCCTGCACGCCCGCGCCTTTGACCTTGGTCAGGACGCCTGTCAGATCGGTGGCTTCCTTCTCGTAGACCTCGTTGACGGCGATCTCGACTCCGTTCTCCGGGGCCATCTTCTCCAACTGGGCCTTGCCGCCTTTGCCAAAGCCTGTGTTGCTCGTGATGACGCCGATCTTCTTGATGCCCAGGTCCTTCATCGTGTTGAAGATCCACTGGGCGGCCTGGCTGTCTTTCTGCGGGGTCTTGAAGACGTAGCTGGCCATCGGGACGACGATGTCCTCGGCCGCGGCGCAGGACACCAGGATCGTCTGGCTCTCCTGGCAGAGGCCCTTGATCCCCAGGGTCTCGCCGCTGGTGGACGGGCCCAGGATGGCCAGGACCTTGTCCTCCTCGATGAGTTGCTTGGCCAGGGAAATGGCCTTTTCAGTGCTGGCGCCGGAGTCCCGGATGAGCATCTCGATCTTGCGGCCGTTGACGCCGCCGGCGGCGTTGAGCTTCTCCACGAACATCTCGACAGTCTTGGCCTCGGGTGCCCCGAGGAAGGAGGCCGGGCCGGAAATCGCGAAAATCGCGCCGACCTTGATGGGGGTCGCGTCGGCCGCCGGTTTCGCCGCGGGCGCTCCGGCCGCAGGCTTATTGGGAGTCGACGGCTCCGGGGATTTCTTGCAGCCCGACAAGATCAAGGCACATCCTAACGCCAGAACGCACAGGACACTCGCCGCTCTCGTTCGCATGGTTTCGTTCCTTTCCGACCCACAGGTCAACTGTTTTGGGAAGTCTCTTCCGCCTCGACGGAAGTTATGGTTCTTCCTGAGAACGCCCGCGATCCGTAAGACCCACCGCCCGCCGGGCGTATCAACCAGCCTTAACATGTCCCGGCCAACCGCGATTTCTCCTCTTGAGCTGAGGATTCGCCTGCTTCGGGGCATTTTCCGGCACAAATTCCCGAATGGGCACGCCGCACGGGCTCCAGACCGTGACCCTACAGTATCGTGTTGAGTTTATCTCGTCAACTGCTATTGACGACAGTTGGGTCGTGAGGCGGCGCATGACCGAGAGGAAAAGGGGACATTCTACTTCTGGGCACAGCTCTCGTTGCGTCAGCAGCCTCGGCCCAAAAACCAGAGAGGAAAAGGGGACATTCTACTTTTTTGGCACAGCTCCCGTTGCGTCAGCAGCCTCGGCTCAAATACCAGAATGTCCCCTTTTTCTGACCAAACAAAAAGGGCTGTGACCTGGAGGTCACAGCCCGGAGGGACGGATTTCTTGCGGCGGGGGCTTACAGAGTTCTGCGTCTGCGAAGCCAACCGACCAGGCCGGCCCCGACGCCGCCGAGCAGGATAGCGGCAGGCGCGGGGACCACAGGGGCCGCGGCGTCGCCGACAAAAGCCAGGCCGCCTCCGTTCACGATGCCCGTGTTTCCGATCTGCCAGGCGCTTGCCGTCAGCGGATCGATCCCATAGAGATAGGAATCCTGGTTGCCCTTGGCGTACAGAATGCCCGCCTCCGCATCGTAGGCAAGCCCCACGTTGTCGAAGCCGACGCCGGTCAGACCGACGACCGTCCAGGAGTCCGTGGCGATGTCGTATCGGAGCAATGTGCCCGCACCTGTGCCCCCGGCAAAGAAATCCGGGCCGGACAGACCATACACGCCGCCCGATGCCCAGGCGAGACCCTCGACATCGAAACCCGGCGCCGCTAGATTGGCGATTTTGGTTCCTGCGATCGGGTCCACGGTGAAGAAACTCCCGTTGGACACTCCATACAAGACGCCGCTGGGATCGTAGGCAAGCCCTTCTGTCGGGCAGACCCCCGCGGTGGACGATGCGCCCGAGCCATCGGCGTTGATGTGCAGGATATAGAACGGATGGGAG
>JBDKUU010000428.1:0-2045 GCA_039679525.1 Phycisphaerales bacterium
TAGTCCGTCTTGCGGTGCAGCAGCAGCAGGCAGGCATGAGCCGCGATGGTCACGCGGATCTCGTCGGTGATCTCCAGGCCGCCGCAGCCTTCGAACCGTTTCTCCGCGAGAAACACGAGCAGATGCCGCTTCAGCTCCTCGCGGTCGGCTTCCGGCAGCCTCGCGTACAGCGGCACGCTCCGCACCAGGATCGCCAGCCACTCGTCCGGGAAGGGCCGGGCCGCGAGTTTCTTTCGTCGCCTATCTCTGAATAGCATTTACTATTTGCGATTTACGATTTACTATTCGCCCATCGACGCATGCGAATCCGATCGGACCACGTAGTCCCTCAGGACCAGCGCCAGCCCAAATAGTAATTCGTAAATCGCAAATAGTAAATTCCTATGCCTGATTCGCTCCCGTTTTTGACCCAGGACCTGCCCGGCGTGGGCGGCGTCATCAAGACCCGGCCCGAGGACTTCTTCGTCGAGGAATTGCCCGCCTATGAGCCCAGCGGCTCCGGCACACACGTCTTCGCCCAGATCGAAAAGAAAGGGCTCGGCACCCGCGAGGCCCTCGACCGTATCGCCAAGGCGCTGAATATCCAGCGCCGGGACATCGGCTCGGCGGGCCTCAAGGACGCCCACGCCGTCGCCCGCCAGTGGATCTCCATCGAGCACATCGAGCCCGCGCGACTGGAGCAGCTCTCGCTGGCGGAGGTGCGAGTCCTCAAGACCAGTCGGCATACGAACAAGCTCAAGCCCGGCCACCTCCGCGGCAATCGCTTCGTCGTCCGGCTCCGCAAGCTCGCCCTGCCGCTGGATGAGGCACGCAAGACTGCCGAGACGGTCCTGGCCACCCTGACCCGCCGGGGCGTGCCCAACTACTTCGGACCCCAACGATTCGGCAACCACCGGAACAACCATCTCCTGGGCAAGGCCCTCGCCCACAACGACGCGGTCGAATTCATGGACCAGTTCCTCGGCCGGCCGAGCCCGGACGCAGATTCGCCCACCGTCCTGCAGGCCCGGACCCTGTATGAGGAAGGCCGGTACGAGGAGGCTCTCCAGTTCTGGCCCGGCCAGTTCGCCGACCACCGACGGGCCCTGCGGGCGATCATCGCAGGCAAAGGGAAGAAGAAACGCGGCCTGTTCACCGTGGACAAGCACCTCCAGGGCCTTTTCGTCTCCGCATACCAGTCCGACCTCTTCAACCGTGTGCTCGCGGCCCGCATGCCGGGAATCGACAAGCTCCTTCTTGGCGACATGGCCTACAAGCACGACAACGGCGCGTGCTTCCGGGTCGAGCAGGCCGAGACCGAGCAGCCCCGCTGCGACCGCTTCGAGATCAGCCCGACCGGGGCGCTGCTGGGCCAGCGAACGACGCGGCTCACCGGTCCGGCGGGCGAGATCGAGAACCCGATCCTCGACGCCGAGGCCCTCGGCGAGAACGAATCCGGCCACATGAGACGGCTCGGCGCGCGGGGCGGCCGCCGGCCCCTGCGGTTCCAGCCGAAGAACGCCGGCCTCACCGCCGGCCAGGACGACCTCGGACCCTATCTGGAGCTGCGGTTCGAGCTCGACGCCGGCTGCTACGCGACGACCCTGATCTCCGAGATCACGAAAGACCGCGCCGCCGAGGCCGCCGAGCCGGAGGAATAGGACACCGCTCGAAGAATTCACAGGCGGAACGGATTGCATTCCAGCCATCTTCTTGCTACAATCCTGTGATGAGCGATACACGGTAAATCGCAACCTCGGGAGAACAAAGACCGTGAGCGACAACAGCGAGAATCGAGTCTACGTCGTCCAGAGCGATCTGACGGCGATGGCCGGGGCAAATCGAGCCGTGCGGACCGTCCTGTTTGCCGTTGTCGCCCTATTCCTGACGATTGCCTGTTGGGCCTGGCGGGCCGACCCGCGAGGGGCGCCGGGGCTGCCTCTGGTCGTCACTCTGTGGGTCGTCGGCGTCGTTGCTGCCGTGTTTCTCTGTTTCCGCGTGTTTGTCCCTGTGAAGCAGCGAGACCTATGGATTGGCGGGGACTTCCTCGCCGGCTCGCTCGGCCC
>JBDKUU010000429.1:0-5780 GCA_039679525.1 Phycisphaerales bacterium
GTGGGAGATCGAACCCTGCCGGGCCATTCGCAGGCCGGGGGTGAGGCTTCACAGGGGAATTGGCCGAAGATATGATGTTGCACCGATTGCCTGGCCGGCGGGGCGACGTGTGCGTTGCCCCGCCGGCCAGGGGTGGGGTGGTTGGTCCGTGTCCCGGGCTCCCGGGCGGACGGTTTGACACGAAAGGAATGACGATGAGAAATGGATTGAGGTTGGTCTGTCTGGTTGTGGGTGCGGCGGTGGGGCTGGCCGCGACGGGTTCGAAAGCCGCGTTCGGGGGGCAGTCCGGGGGCGGAGACGCCGGGGCTGCGGGCGGCGGGACGCTGCCGCCTCTGAACTTCAGCACGGTGCAGTCGCTGGCGACCCGGATCTACGAAATGCTGGCGGAGTACGGCTTGAAGGTCGTCGGAGCGATCCTGATTTTCGTGGTCGGCCGGTATGCGGCCAGACTGTTGTCCAGGCTCCTGGCCCGGGTTCTGACGAAAGCGAAGGTGGACGCGACACTTGTCCCCTTCATCGAGAACCTCAGCTACACGGCCATGCTGGTGTTTGTCGTGGTGGCCGCCCTGGATCGGGTCGGCGTGCAGACGGCATCGTTCATCGCCGTGCTCGGCGCCGCGGGCTTGGCCGTCGGCCTGGCTCTTCAGGGCTCGCTGGCGAATTTCGCCTCCGGCGTGCTGCTATTGGTCTTCAAGCCGTTCCGCGTGGGCGACTTCGTGGAGATCGGGGGCGTCAAGGGGACCGTCCTGGCGATCCAGATCTTCAACACGGTCCTCAATTCGCCGGACAACATCCGGATCGTCGTCCCCAACGGCCAGGTCACCGGCGGCACCATCTCGAACTACACGATCAACGGCACCCGGCGAGTCGATCTGGTGGTCAGCGTCTCGTACGACGACGATCTGAAGAAGGCCCGGCGGGTGATCGAGAGCGTCCTGTCGGCCGACCCGCGGATCCTCGCGGAGCCGGCCCCGGTCGTCGCCGTGAATGAGATGGCCGACAGCAGCATGGATTTCGTCGTTCGCCCGTGGGTGAAGACGACCGATTATTGGAACGTGTACTGGGACCTCACGGAGAAGTTGAAGATGGCCATGGAGGACAACGGCCTGACCATCCCGTACGCGCAGCAGGAGATTCACATCAAGACCGACACGCCCATGGCCGCCCTCAAGAGCGCATAATGGGCCGGCTCCGGCTGATCGAGGCAAGGGAGACTGATCCGACTGGCACGCGAGAGAAGCTGCAATTCACATGAACAAATGGCCGTTCAGTGGGAAAAGACATCCCCACTGAACGGCCATCTTTTTTTCTGTGTCTTTAGTGCAATCGAGGGTCGGAAAGCGACTCTCGCAAGTCCGCTACCGCCGGATGGTTAGGCTGAATCCCGTAGAGGCTCAGGATCAGATCGAATGCACTTCGGAAGTATTCATCTTCGTTGTGGAAGTCGCAGAAGACCTGATTGTGCAGGCATGGCGGTAATGCCTCCTGATTATTGCCTTCTAGCAGCACGGGGACGACTGTCTTCTTTCGGATCTCCGGTCCCCTCATTCGGACGGCAATCTGCGTACACTCGGCGGCGACGACAGTGCCCGTCTTGGAGTCCTGGTTATCGTATTTGTGTCGGTAGAGCTTCGTGCCAACCGCGACGATGCGATCCACCTTTTCCAGACGATCCACAAACCGCTGAATGTCGCTCCCGGGGGGATTGTGCCAGCGATCCAACAGCACGGCGAGGCCCGCTTTCTGTAAGTCCGGCGCGAGCCGCTTCTCCACCCATCGTTCATGTTCCGGCACGCCCCAGGCATAGCTAATGAAGCATTCAGGCACCGTGATCTTCTGCTCTGTGACGTAATTCTGGACTTGGAAGACAGCCTGCTCGAACCGCGTCCTCTGCTCGGCCGCTCGGCGTTGCTCGTCAACCTCGGCCTGGACTTCCTTGGTCAATTGGATTGGCTCGGCCATCTTGGGCAATGTCAGCTTCTCGCCGCACTCGTTGCAGAAGGCGAAGGTCTTGCCCTCTTTCATCCGCTGGCGTACTACGGACCGGTCGAGCAGATGGCCGCAGTCAACCTTTGCGCAGCGAACAGGTTCGTAGCGCATGACGGTGAGATTCCGGCGGGCGAGAAAGCTCTCGAATAGTCCTTGGAAGAGAGTTCGAATTGGCTGACCAACAGTGGGGCCGAAGCACAGTACGAAATCCAATTCGCCGTCGCGTTCGGCCTCCTGTCGGAAGCCGCAGACGAGCCCGTCGCCCACCTCGTAACGCGCGTTATTCTGCCATTGATTCGTGCGCGTGAAGGTATGGGTATAACCCAGGAGCACGACAAGTGAGGCGAACACGTTCTCCGTCGGGCCGGTCACGGTGTAGGCCACGCCGTTCTCGGTTGCCTTCTCCTCCTCGACAGGCTTCTTCAGATTGATCAGTTCCGGAAAGACGAGATAAGGCTCCATTCGCAGCGGGTCCGTCTCGCGGAAACAGACGTTGTGCTCCAGAAAGAGAAGTGCCGCCGCATCCAGGAGAACCCCGCGTTCGGCGTCGGTCAGCTTGACCAGTTCAGGAAATGCGTAGCCGCCGTCGAGAAGCCGCTTCTCCTCCAGCGAGCCCAGACCCTTCACATTCCGCCGCGCCTCCAGGACGAACGAGGACGCCAGGTTGTTGAGCAACTCGGGTGCGAGCAGGATCCGTTCTTCGGCCTTCGACGTACGCAGTCTCTTCACGTAGCCGTAGTTCTCCAGGTGCCCCACAGCGGTCAGCATCTCGGCATCGCTGAAGTTCCAGTCTGCATCGATGGTTTCCAGACGCCCGCGAAGCTCTTGGGGAGTGACGATGCTCCGCCCATCCGCTCCCGCCTGTTTCAAGCCCAGTACGTAATCCTTGATCCGCTTGAAGGTCGTCGTAGTGACGGTGGCGGGTTTGTCGTCCCAGCGGATCATGGCCTTCATCCGCTCGACAAGTTCGACGACGCCATCGCCGGTGGATGCGCTCGTGTGGATCGGGCCTGCGATGCCGTGCTTTCGGCAGAAGTCCGTCAGTTCCTCCGCCGTCATGGTGCAGGTCCCACGGTCTGTTTGTGCGGCCACCAGGATGATGGGGCAGGGGTTTCGGCCCCTCTGGAGTTGTTTGAGCCAGAAGCTCACTCCGTGCAGCGGGTCGGCGATGTCCGAGGCGTCGAACAGAATCAGCGCCAGGTCGGCGTCATCCGCAAACAGCGAGTGAACGAGGCGATAGTCGGGCTGGCCCGCGAAATCCCACAGAATTGCCTCGCACTCCGTGGCGTCGCCACGCCGTTTGCCGAGAGCAGGAAACACCCAGAACTGCTGGCCATGCGTCGAAGCCTGTTCCTTGAACTCGCCGTGGATCATCCGATAACCCAGCGCGGACTTGCCAACGCTGTGGTCGCCCACGAGGACGACTTTGCCGGTGGTGTGATGAATCGCCTGCGTCGGCCTGACTCCGGGGACTCTCCCCAGCAGAACCGCGATATCCAACTCCCACAAGCCGATGAGCTGGCTTTTCCGGTCCTCTGACGCGCCCGGCTCCGAGGCGTCCGTGGCCAGCCACGGCAAGGTTGGGTGAAAGCACAGGCTTGCGACGTCGTACCATCTTTGACCCGGCGTTGGGATGACTGCGACGCACTCCCACGACTCACAACTCCAAAGGCGAACGGTCCCGTCATAGCTCTTTGAAGCGAGGAGCCCAAAGTCCCAGGAGAAGGCAACGCGCGAAACCGACCCCGTATGTCCCTCCAGCGTTCGCAGTTCCTTGCCGCTGGAGACATCCCACAGATGTACGGTGTTGTCAAAGCTGCCGCTGGCAAGCTGCTTTCCATCCGGGCTGAAGGACATGCTCAGGACAGCGTTGTGGCGCCTGATGAACTCACGCAGTTCCTTGCCGCTGGAGACATCCCACAGACGCACCATACAGTCGAAGCTGCCGCTGGCAAGCTGTCTTCCGTCGGGGCTGAACGACACGCTTGTGACCCAGTCCTGGTGCCCGGCGCACTGACGCAGTCCCTTGCCGCTGGAGGCATCCCACAGACGCACCGTCTTGTCGGAGCTGCCGCTGGCAAGCTGCCTCGCGTCCGGGCTGAATGAAACGCTCATGACAGCGTTCTGGTGCCCGGTGAACTGACGCAGTTCCTTGCCGCTGGGGCCATCCCAAAGACGCACCGTATTGTCGAAGCTGCCGCTGGCAAGCTGCCTTCCGTCCGGGCTGAACGAGACGCTCATGACAGCGTTCTGGTGCCCGGTGCACTGGCGCAGTTCCTTGCCGCTCGATGCGTCCCAAAGACGCACCGTCTTGTCGGAACTACCGCTGGCAAGCTGCCTTCCGTCCGGGCTGAACGACACGCTATTGACGGCGTTTTGATGTCCCTTCAGTGTCCGGAGACGTCTCACGCCCGGCGGCAGTTCGCGAGTCGCCTCACCAGTCCGTCGGTCGGATCTGTCCTGAGATTGGCTGCCTTTGGCCATTGGCTCACTCCGCTCTCCAATCCAATTGCCTTTTGTCTCGTCCAACCCGGCGGGTGGGGATGCCTCCCGGAGTCTGAAATGTCCCGCCGATACTCGGAGTATTATCACCAGTGGGCTCGGCGCGGGCAAGGGGAAAGCGAGGTGTGTGAAGCGGGAAGGGGGAAGCGGTAAGCGTCAGACGGGGAGGGGGCTTTCGCTTGCCGCTTGGCGCACTGCGCTTGGCGTCCTACCGCCTTCGGCGGCGGGTGGGCCACAGGAGGATCAGGACGATGTCGCCGATCATGCCGGCCATGCCGCCTTTCCAGAGGGACTCGCCTGTGTTGGTGCCGGTGTAGTACAGGGCCGCGAGAAACGACAGGCTCGCGAGCACGAAAACTGCGATTTGAAAGATCCTCATCGTCGATTCTCCCATCCATCAGTTCGAACACGGAGCGCGGCGGGCGCAGGCCGTTCAGACATGAAGAATTATCCCGGGCGGTACACGTTGGAGCAAGAGGGAAGAGTTGCAGCCGAAAAAAACGAAAAGAGGCGAAGAAGGGGTCACGGAAGCCGCGGACGGCGACCTCCGACTTCAAACCTCAAACTTCCCGCGACGGATTGCAGAGCAGGGCGGTCGGCGGTAACGTGGGGAGCGAAAGGCACTTCACCTGTATGTGGATTTGAAGGGAGTTGACTATGCCGTTGATTGAATTGGATACTTCGTGCGACGTGGGCGATGCGGGGAAGAGGCAGTCGCTGGTCGTTTCTCTGTCCCGGCTGATCGCCGAGGGGACCGGCAAGCCCGAGCAGTACGTGATGGTCTGCGTGCGGGACAAGGCGGCCATGCTCATGAGCGGCGGGGCGGGACCCTGCGCCCTGGCGACCATCAAGGGCGTCGGTGGGCTGAGCAAGACCGTCAACCAGGGCCTGGCCGGCAAGATCACGCAACTGCTCCAGAAGGAGCTGGGTGTGCCGGGGGATCGGGTCTACATCACGTTCCAGGAGATGGCCGGGAGCAACTGGGCCTGGAACGGCAAAACCTTCGGATAAGAGAATCTCAGCTTTGAGATCTGAGATTTGAGATCGCCCCACGGGGGGAAAATCCGAAATTCGCAGCTCGAAATCCGAAACACATCCAACGCATGACGTCCAAATGACCGAAACGCTGACGTCCGACCGACAGCGCCGTTTGGGACATTTGGATTTTGATCATTTGTGCTTGTTTCGGATTTCGTGCTTCGGATTTCGAGATTCCCGCGCAGCGGGCCTACTTCTTCTTGTACGCCAGCGCGGGGTCGTAGACCTTTTTCGCGATGAGCTCCAGCTCG
>JBDKUU010000430.1:0-2982 GCA_039679525.1 Phycisphaerales bacterium
CCGCAGAACGCCCGTGTACTGAGAGACGTCCTGGATTCCCTGCTCGCGTGCATCGTGGATGAGCCTTTGTAGGATGATCTCCCGCTCGTATGCAGAATGGCCCTTGAGCATGACGTCATTGAGCCCCTGCATGGTGGCGATTTCGTCGCGAAGTTTCGCTGTGAAAGCATCGATCGCGCTGACGCCAGTCTGGCCTGCCTCCTGGTGAAGTGCCTTGAGGTGGGCTGAGAGGCCTGTGGCGGCGCGGCCCGTGTCGGTCATCGCCTGGCCCCATGCCCGCATTGCCGATTCGGCTTCTCCCTTGCTGAATTTTGCGTCGATCTCAGCGAGAGACTGCGAGAGCTTTGCCTTCGCCTGGTCGAGGGCTGTGGTCATGGTCTCGGATGTCTGCCGAACACCTTCCCCGATGTGCGAGAACGCGTCCTGCCAGTTCTCTCCGAAACCGGCCAGAATGGGCGTGGTGATTTGCGTGGTCTGTCTCTGCTGGGCCTCGGTCCATGCCTGGGTCTGTGCCTTGCCATACGCATCGGTATCGTAGGGGCGCTCAACGGGATTGGTGTACGCCTTGCCCCCACCGAACCCCACACCCATTAGGGACCCCTGCTCGACGTAGGTCTTGCCACCGCCAGCCTTGTACAGTTCCATGGCCCGCTGCTTGACCTCGCCCTCATCGATCCCGCCCAACACGCCCTCGCGGACACCCTCCCAGATGCCTTTGCCGATTCGGATGGCCAGATCAACCGCGATCTGAGCCGCGGCCCTCATCACCTCGATGAGCGACTGCATCAGAACCTGGAAGCCCTCTTTCGGGCTCTTCTGCAGGGTCTCGACAAAGCCTGAGAACACTTCCTTCACGTACGTGAAATACGCGCCGATCTTTCCAGCCCATTCCGCGATCGTGTCGCGGTTCTTGATGAGCCAATCTCTCACACTGGTAAGCGTGGCCTGAATGGCCGGCTTCCACTCGTCATAAACGCGAATCGCGAGTTCGCGGATCTGGTCGCTGATCGACCGCAGGAGATTCGTCGTCGAGCCCATAGTCCGCTGGAGGTCGCCTTGGTCCTTTTCCAGACCCTGCGAAATGACGGCAAATCTCGCGACGATCTTCTGCTGCTCGGTCCAGGCCTGGACATTCGCGTCAAGCCCTTCCTTCTGGGCCCACAATTTCACGGTGTTGTCGTTGACTGTGACGCCGATCCGTCGCATTGGCTCGACCTCTCCGGCGAGGGCTGCCGTGAGCTTGGTCAGTGAATCCTCGAACCTCAGATTCCGCAGACTCGACATGTCGTAGGCCATCGTGGTCAAGGCCTTACTCATCGCAGCGGCCTTTTCCGGGGCGAAGTCGAAGCCGTCCAAGAACAGCTTGAAGGAGCCGGCCGTCTGCCTCAGGCCTGTGTCACTGACTTTGAGCGAATCGCCAAGCTGCTTGCTCCACGAGCGCACAGAATCGGCCATCTTGCCGAACGAGACGTCGAAAAGGTTCTCGGCCTCCTCCGCGGCGGCCCCGATGCCAACGATCTTCTTCACCGCGAGGGTTGCGCTGCCTCCGATGATGAGGTTCTTCATCGAGAACGCGCTCTTGAGGCTGTTCTCTAATGCACGGATCGGCGCGATGGCCGTGCTCGCGAAGCTCTTGATCGACGCACTCGCCTTCGCGAGGTTGCTCTGCAAGTCGCGGATGTCACCGCGAAGTTTGACAATGACGTCACCCATATGTCCGCCTCTCTTTCTGCACAAAAAAAACGGAGCCCGCTCAGAATCGGTCCCGAAGGATCGACCATGAACGGGCTCCGTTGTCGGTTGCCCGATACTCGTTATTCAGTTGTCAGCCCCCGTATCCGGTAGGCTGTTGCTCTGTGTTAGCTGAAGTCGCGACCCATCCCGCCACGAATCAGTAAGGCAAGATGGATTCGGATTCGATTCGTTCGACGGATGGCCTCACGCGCGTCGTCGTCGCTGATGCCGGGGTTCGCCTGGACGACCAGCGCCGCGAAGAGCAGCTCGAAATCCCGGCCGGTAAAGTTCCGCGGCCACGTCGAAAGCAGGGCAGCCGTGCTCAGGTAGGTACTCCGGAGCCAACGGTATCCGGTCAGATTCATCCGGCGGGCCATGGGGACGCCCCCCGACAGATAGACGGTGTTCCGCCACCGCGAAACGGCCGCGGATAGACGCCCAAACAGACGCTGACGAGCGGGCCCTCTGGTAATCTGTGTCTGTTGCACCATTTGTTGCTCCTGCGATCCTGCTGGTCAGTCAAAACGTCACACTTTGACCGTGCCGGACCCGCCCGGCGCGGCCAGCTTCATCTGCTCGCGGAAATAGTCCATGTTCGCGACGACCGCCGGCCAGATGAACGGATACCGCTCTTCAACCAGAGGCGCGTATTCGAGGGCCGTAGACGGGCCCGTGGACAGGATGCCGAACAGGCCCACCACCTCATTTTCCGTGAGCTTCTCCCACTGCATTTCGCCGCTGTTCCCTGGAGATATTGAACTGACCAGATTTCCGGTCTGGGTCTCAAATCTGTCTCTCGAATGCGGGTCCGAACCGTGTTCGTGGCCAGCCTTAGCGCTGTTCGCCATCTTCACCGCCGTCCGCTCGACAGCCTCGACGACACGCCGGAACGTGTCGTTCTTCATCGAAAGCAGCCGGGCCGCGACCTCTTTCGCTCCAAGGATCTCGCTAGATGAACTCATGGCGCGCTGATCCTCCCATCGTGGTGGACGCGAACATCAATGGTGGGCGCGGCGGCCACGTCCGTTAGGGCGGGCGATTCGCCGGCCTGCGTGCGGACTGTAAGGTGGTACTTGCCGGCGGGAACACCAGCGGGGTGCACATACCCGATGCGACCGTCGCGAAGGTTCACCGCCGGTATGGCGGTGTTAGCGTATGACGGGTTATCGATCATGCGGCTGGCGACATGGTCCCACGCGAGCCCAGAATAACGGTGCGTGAGTCGCGCGTAGTATGTCGCGTTTTCGT
>JBDKUU010000431.1:0-18331 GCA_039679525.1 Phycisphaerales bacterium
CAGTCCGGCGGGGCCGTCGTTCTGGCCGCGGGCGCCAAGGGCAGCCGCTACGCCCTGCCCCACGCCAAGATCATGCTCCACCAGCCCTGGGGCGGCGTCACGGGCCAGGCCTCGGACATCAAGATCCAGGCGGAAGAGATTCTGCGGGCCAAGCAGACGATCAACCGCATCCTGGCCAAGCACACCGGTCAGCCGCTGGAGAAGATCCAGCTCGAGACCGAGCGCGACAACTACATGAGCGCCGACGACGCCAAGGCCTACGGCCTGATCGACGAAGTCCTCCACGAGGAGGATATGCCCAAGACCGAGGCGAAGACCGAAGAGGGCAAGGGCTCGTGACCTCCTGCAGGCTGCGAGCCGCGCCGGGGGCAGGAAGCCTTCGCCGCGGGTCCCGAAACCGAACTTCATGGCAAGGAATCTGAAAAATGAGCAATAACGAGACGACCCTGGTGCCCATCGTCATTGAGAAGACCGGTCGGGGCGAACGGGCGTATGACATTTACTCACGGCTGTTGAAGGACCGCATCATCTTCCTGGGCGGCGGAGTCAACGACGCCACAGCCAACCTGATCATCGCGCAGATGCTGTTCTTGAGCAACGAGGACAGCAAGAGCGACATCCACTTCTACATCAACTCGCCCGGCGGCGTGATCACCGCGGGTCTGGCGATCTACGACACGATGCAGTTCGTGCGGTGCGACGTCGCCACCTACTGCATCGGGCAGGCGGCCAGCATGGGCGCCGTGCTTCTGGCCGGCGGCGCCGCGAAGAAGCGGTACGTGCTCAACAGCAGCCGCGTGCTGCTGCACCAGCCGCACGTCATGGGCGTGCTCGAAGGCCCCGCGACCGACCTCGACATCGAGGCCCGCGAGATCCTGCGGCTCCGCGAGCGGCTCCACGAGATCCTCGCCCACCACACGGGCCAGGATGCGGCGAAGATCGAAAAGGACACCGACAGGAACCTGTGGCTCAGCGCCGAGGAATCGGTCAGCTACGGCATCGCCGATCAGATCCTGCAGCGGGCTCCCGAGATCGTTCGCGGCAACGACAAGGAATAACGTCCGGCGTGGATCGAACCGCCGGGACGCACGGATGCAGAAACGGTTGGAGTAGAGACGATGGAACGTTGGAGCATGGAAGGAAAGAAGGTGGGAAGGAAAGAAGGTAAGAAGGAAAGAACGAGGCGCAGCGGCAGGCTTTTGTTCTCTTACCTTCTTACGTTCCTGCCTTCTTTCCTTCTGCTCCTCGCATCCGGCTGCGGGATCGGCAGCGAGAGAAAGAGTCCCGCCGAGCTGAAGGCCGAGAAGCTTCAGCAGGAGAAAGCGGCGTTGACCGGCGACGCCGAGCAGTACCAGGCGGAAATCGAGCAGCTCAGGGCCCAGATCAAGGCTCTCTCGGCCCTGAAAGACCACCCGGACAATCCGTACGAGCTGACGACCGTCCGCATCGCCAAGATCTCCAACTTCTTCGACAAGGACAACAACGGCACGCAGGAAAAGCTGGTCGTCTACGTCCAGCCGATCGACGCCGAGGGCGACATCGTCAAGACCGCCGGGACCGTCGGCGTCCAGCTCTGGAATCTGAACAATCCCAACGGCGAGGCCCTTCTCGGCCAGTGGAAGGTCGAGCCCGGCGAGCTGCGGAAGCTCTGGTTCGATTCCCTCACGACCACCGGCTATCGACTCACCTTCGATCGGCCCGAGGCCCTCAAGGTGTTCTCCGAGCCGCTGACGATCAAGGTCACCTTCACCGACTACCTCACCGGCGAAAGCTTCCGAGCCCAGCAGGTCATCACACCGAAGCTTGATTGAGTAATCGGCGGGGCAAGCCCCACCCTGCCGCGCCATCCATTCCGATCTGGCATCATGCCCGACGCGGAGACACGGGTCTTCGTAGGACGAGCGTCCTCGCTCGTCCCAACAGGTCGGGCGAGGACGCCCAACCTACGAAGAGGCGCCCGTCCATCCTGTCAAGTCACACCCGGACGCCCGAGCCCTGCCCTGCCGACTCTCCCCGAGTCACCGAACCGCAACGTGCAGGTTGGGGTCGAGCTTGGGCGAGAAGAATTCCTCGCTGCTGGGGATGCCTTCGAGGGTATTGGAAGGCATCGCATAGGCCCACGACTGCCCCGTGGCAGTGTCGAGAATGAAGGCCGCTTCATCCGTGGTGCCCACCGTGAACCGTCCGGAACACTCCTGCGGCAGCCACGGCAACGATCCGAGACAAGCCAGAACCAGCAGGACCAGCAGACCGCCAATCAGCAGACTCTTGACATCGACAGACTTGGACATACGTTTCCTCCCTTCGTCACGTGATTCGGATTCCGCGATCTGAGCCGGCTTCCACAAAGCACAAGGCCGACTCCCGCTATTTTATCAGACAAAGAGGATGGAGAAAAGTTGCAGTCTCGCGAGAGAATTTCTGATTCATCGCGGCTACGCAGGGCCATGCGGGCGGCATTCGACCTTTCGAATGACACAGAGGAGGGACATTCTACGTCGAGATTGGAAGGAAACAGGAAAAGGGGACATTCTACTTTTTCGACACATGCTTGGCTTACGGAGAGTCCATGAGCGGAAAAGTAGAATGTCCCCTTTTCGTCTTATCTCAGCCCGACGACCGCGGCGAAGCGGCCGGCGGCGATGCCTTCCTTGCGGTGGCTGGGGAACAGGTCGTTGCGACAGAGCGTGCAGACGCCGGAGACGTGAATCGATCCGCGGGCCAGACCGCTACGCACCAAGGCGTCCGTGTTGGCTTGCCAAAGATCGAAGTGATACTTGCCCGAGGCTGGGCTGGTTCCTGAAGAGCCATCGACAAGCTCCGCTTGTCGCTGCCACCCGGAAGGACGGAAAAAGGCCCCGGCGTGCGTCCCAATCCCTTGCAGGGCAGCCGAACGAACCTCGTCACCGACTTCATAGCAGCACGGCCCGGCCGAGGGACAGATGCACGCCACCAAGTCGTCCGGACGGCAGCCGAAATCGACCATTCGCCGCACCGTCGCCGGCACGATCCCCGCCACGGTCGCCTTCCACGAGGCGTGGGCGAACCCGACCGCTCTGCTCTTACGATCGGCAATCAGTACGATGGGACAGTCCCCGCTCTTGCCGAGCACGGCCAGCCCTTTCTTGTCTGTCGCCAGTCCGTCGGCATACCCGGCGCAGCCCCCCTGCTCGCAGGCCAAAACGTCCCCGCCATGCACCTGTTCGAGAAAAGCGACGCCCTCCACTCTCAGAATGGGAGCGATCTCCCGACCTGCGACGGCCGGATCGAGCCGGACCTGCTGCACGTCGGGCCCCTGCCGCGTCGTCACGAGATGCGGTACGCCGATGGCGTCGAGAGCCGCAAAACGACCGACCAGCCAACCATTCGACAGTCGTTCGAGTCTAAAGCCTCCGGAGAAGCTCCTGGACAAGTCATTCATGCGCGATTCCCACCCGGTTTCCAAACAGCGATGAAGTAGAAGAGCAAACCACACGCGATCACCACAGGCGCCTGGGGCAGCGCGACAGCCTCAGCGAGCGGATGCGGCGGATGCATGTCGCACAAGTCCAGGTACACACTCGCGGGTTGCACCACCGCAAACAGGAGAGTCGGAATCATCACGGCACGGAAACCGAGTTTTTTCTGTTCGTGCATGACGAGCACGTACGGGACGCCGAAGAAGAGAACCGCCAAACCGGGCAATATCAGTCCGCTGGAACCCACGACCAAGGCGAGCATGATCTTCGCAGGACCATCGGGATTCGCTCCAAGACGAGCGAGCACGACATCCAACGTAAACCCAACCGACATCGTGAGAACCACCGGCCACAGAGAGAATCCGATGAGGAACCTGATGACTCTGAACGCTTTTCGCCAGAACATGCCCTCGCCCTCACAAGCGTGTTTGCCCCACGCCTACACGTCGGCCGGCTCGAAGACTACCTGGTCGTCGCAGCCGGCGGCGTCAGCGTCATTGTGTTCAGGACGTTCCGCAGTTCCGTCCGCTCCTCCTCGGTCCAGAACGACAACTGAAACACCAGGGCGTACCCTTTCCGCACGGTCGCGAAGTGTTCCTGCATCATCTTGCCCGAGGGCGGGATGATGAGTTCCGTGGTCATGACCTGGAAATCCTGGCCGGCCAGCTTCTCCGTGTAGACGTCGCGAGGGAACGTGAACTTCCACTGCCCGGCTTCCAGGAACCGTCTGGCGTGGAAGAGATAGTCGCCGCCGCTCTGAACGCCCGGCGAGCGGGAAAGGTCCGTGGCGAAGGCATAAATATAGGGGTTGTCCGCCACCGGGCTGCCCGGCAGGAACTTGAGCACGTTGAAGAGTTGAACCGTCCCCTGCTCGCCTTCCTTCACAACGGCCTGCAGGCTCTCGCTGTTGCCGGCAACCATCTGCCCCCCCGTACGGGCCGTCTCCTTGTTCAACTGAGGATCCTGGACGCTCCAATTGGCCGGCAGCGTGACCGTCAACCCGAGATAATCGTTATGGTATACCGAGCCTTCGAACCGCCCCGCGTCCATCCGCGAGCCGGGTTTCTTGCCGCACCCGCCTGCCAAAACACCGAGAGCCAATATCATTCCCAGACAGATTCCGCCGTATCGCATCCGGCCTCCTTCGACACATTAACAAGGATTCCGCGGCCAACCGCGTCCGCGGGTTCTATTATCTTCGAGCGGGCCGGCCAACGCAAGGGCGCTGTCGGGGTTCGAAGTAATGCGAGGGCGAAGCATCCTTCGACACCTCGCCCCCGCGACACCCTGCAACCGATTCGATCAACGACGCTGCGCCGAGGCAGCCGGATAGCCGATGTGCTTATGCCATTCGATTCCGGATGCCCATTCGATCAGCGTCATCGGGCGGATGCCCGTCATCTTGGAAAGGGCCTTGATGTCCACGTCGTAGCCCACCTCGTTGAACCACTCGTACATGCGGGCCATGTCCGCGCTGGACTTGCGGATCTCCTCGATGGGCGTCGAGACGAATTCGATCTCTCGCTCCGCGGCGTCGCCGATGATCTTCGCCGCCTCCGGCATCGTCCGCTCGTCGCCGGCGATGTCGATGGCGTGGCCGTTGAGCTTGCGGTGGTTCTCGAAAGCCCACGCCACGAACTGCCCGATATCCTCGACGGCGATCATCTGCAGCGGCGTCGCCGGATCGAGCGGCAGAGCGAGCTTGCCCTCTTCGAGCCCGTCCCGCAGCCAGGACGCCAGGAAATTCTCCATGAAGAACACCGGGCGAATCACCGTATGCGACGGGAACTCCAGCTTCCGCACGGTCTCTTCGATCTCCCATTTGCTCTCGAAATGCGGAATCCCCGTGCGGCGATCGGCCGAGCCCACGGAAGAATAGACGAAATGAGACACGCCGGCGTTGCGGCATAACCGGGCAAACCGGGCGCCCTGTTCGATCTCTCCCGGCGGACCCGCCTCCCAGGAGTTCTGGACGGAGAACACGCCCCAGACGCCTTCCACGGCCTTCGTCAAAGACGCGGTATCGTCGAAATCACCCTGCACGATCTCCGCCTTGAGATCGGCCAGTTCCCGGGCTCTTTCGCTATCTGGTTTTCGGGTCATCGCCCGGACCCGATACCGGCGGGCGAGCAGTTCCCTCGCCACAGCGCCGCCCTGGTGGCCCGTCGCTCCCGTAACCAGGACAATTCTTTCATCGCTCATGACAATTCTCCTTATCCGAGCCATCTCTCCCCCGATCTATATACGCACAACCTCCCCCCACAGACCGGCGATTGTCGCCCAATCCGTATTCGGGCTTTCCTCAAGGGCCTGTAACATCCCGGCCCGCCGGGACATTCATAGGCATATGGATCGTGCAACCCTCCACGAGGAAGAGAATCTGCGGCTGTCCTGGGACCGCCATCCGGCGGAGTATCTCGACCGGTACCTAGTCTCCGGCGTGCAGGATCCGCGGATCAACGGCCCCGGTTATCACAACCCGACGCCTTCTCCCTGATTGCTGAAAAGACGCTTGGCCTTGCCAAGTGAGCCGCCGACTATAGAATACGGCGATGCATGAGCTTAGGGACCAAATTCTGTGCGGGGATTGCGTCGAGATCCTGCGACGGGCCGAAGAGCCCTTCGCGGACCTGGTGTTCGCCGATCCGCCGTTCAACATCGGATACAAGTACGACAAGTATCACGACAGCAGAGCCAGCGAGAAATACCTCGCCTGGACGCGGGATTGGATCGGCCAGTGCGTCCGCGTGCTCAAGCCCGAGGGGTCCATCTACATCGCCATCGGCGACGAGTACGCGGCCCACATCAAGCTGATCCTCGAAGACGAGCACCAACTGACTCTGCGGAACTGGATCATCTGGCATTACACGTTCGGCCAGCAGACCAAGACCAAGTTCGCCCGCTCGCACACGCACATCCTCTATTTCGTAAAGGACGCGAAGCAGTTCACGTTCAATGACGATCTGGTGCGTGTGATTTCGGACAGGCAGAAAAAATACAGGGACAGCCGAGCCTACCCCGCGGGCAAGATCCCCGACGACGTGTGGAACGAGTACCCGCGAATCTGTGGGACATTCACCGAGCGAACGGGGCATCCCTGCCAGATGCCGGAGAGCCTGCTGGCCCGGATCATCCGCACCAGTTCGAACGAGGGCGATTGGGTGCTCGATCCGTTCTGCGGTTCCGGCGTGACCGCCGCCGTCGCGCACAAGCTGGGCCGGCGGTACACGACATTCGACCTGTCCGAAGACTATGTGGAGGCCGCGAGGAAACGGATCGCGAAATTCGAGGACGGGGGACGGAGAATAGAGGACGGAGGACAGAAGACGGAGGACGGCAGGACGCGTCGGTCCGGCGAAGACGGTCAGTGGTCTGAGCATGCCGATGCGGAGTTGCGGTGGCTCTTCGGCGAGAACAAGATTCCGCGGAGCCAGCTTTGCGAGAGCCGATTCCTGCTGACCTTGTTCACGAAGAAACTGAATCAGCGGTTGCAGAAGAAATGCCCGTACACGCCCGAACAGGTCAGCAAGCGGCTGGGACAGCTCGGAAGCAGCCTCAGTCCGTTCGACGTGGCAAACGCTCTGGAAATGGAGGCGCCCGGCGTTGAGGGATAGGAAGATCAAAGGCGTGGAAGCGTGGAAGCGTAGAAGCGTTGGAGCGTTCACGTATTTGCGCACGTACGCATCCACACTTTCACTCTTCATCGCCAGCGCGGCGATGCTCACGGCCATTCAGCCGCCGATCGGCTGGTCGTTCCTGGCGTGGGCAGCGGTCGTGCCGTTTGCGCTGGCCTGTTCGCCGCAGAGGAAGGCCGGGGGCGTGGCCCTCGCGGCGTTCCTCGTGGGATTTCTCTACTGGCTGGGCAATCTGTACTGGATCCAGCCGATCACGACCCTCGGCTGGCTCGGGATGGGTTTGTACCTGTCGTTGTTCTGGGGACTGCCGGCGCTGGCCGTGCGGTTCGCCCGGAAGGTGCGGATTCCGCTGTTCATCGCCCTGCCGATTCTGCTGGTCGGGTGGGAGCGACTGCAAGGCTTTCCCATGGGCGGCTTCTTCTGGCGATTCCTCGGACACAGCCAGTACGAGCATCTCGCGATGATCCAGATCGCCGATCTGGTCGGCGTGGCGGGAGTCTCCTTCGTCGTCGCCATGGTCAACGGCCTGTTGGCCGATGTGGTCCTCTTCGCAATCGTCACCCGTAGGGTGGGGCTTGCCCCACCGCAAACCGCGGGAACAGAAGAATAGGTGGGGCAAGCCCCACCCTACATGCCGCGGCGCCGGATGGTCATGGCGGGCGCCGTGGCGACCGTCGTCGTCGTCGCGGGGAGTCTCCTCTACGGCCAATTTCGACTTCGCGAGACCCCGAAACACGTTTCCGAAGGCCCGCTCGTCGGCTCGCTCCAGTCGAACGTGCCGCAGTCTGTCAAGCAGAGCTTCGGCGAGAGCGGCAAGCTCTTCGACGAACTGATGGTCAGCAGCAAGGCCGCGGCCGCCGCGGGGGCCGAGCTGATCCTCTGGCCCGAGACGATGGTGCAGGGCATTCTCGACCCGGGGCTCTGGCCCTACCTTCGCCCCGGCAACGACAAAGAAGACGATGAGACCTTCCTCGCTGAGGACAAGGCCTTTCACAAGGCGCTCACCGAGCACGCCCTCCAGACCGGCTCGTCGCTTCTGGTCGGGGCCTATGGCATGGAGATCCATCAGGACAGCCGGGGCAAATCCTACCTGGCCAGCTTCAACTCCGCGTATTTCTACCATCCGGACGGGACCCGCGATCCGGGCCGCTACGACAAGATCCACCTGGTGCTCTTCGGGGAGTATATCCCGTTCCAGCACCGGTTTCCCTGGTTGTTCCAGCAGCTCAAGAGGCTCTTTCCCGAGGGCTACAATCCCACGTACACTCTCGAACCCGGCCGGCGGTACACCGTGTTCGAGATGTATCCGAGGGTTGAGGAGCAGAGGACGGAGGACGGAGGACAGAGGGCGGAGCCGAACCCACGCGACGTGTTGCCCTATCGGTTTGGAACTATTATCTGCTATGAAGACGCCATTCCGTATGTCGGGCGGAATTTCACGCTCGACGAGCAGGGCCGCAAACGCGTCGACTGGCTGGTCAATATCAGCAACGACGGCTGGTTCGTCACGTTCCCGAAGGCCGAGGGGCGGGTGATCCCCAGCAGCGAATTGTCCCAGCACGCGGCGATCAGCGCGTTCCGCGCCGTCGAGAACCGCCTGGCCATCGTCCGCAGCGTCAACACGGGCGTCAGTTGCCTGATCGAATCCACCGGCCGAATTCGCGACGGATACGTGGCCGCGAGCAAGGATTTCCCCGCCGAGGCGATGGACCGCACCGCTATGGCTGGATGGTTCGTGGACCGATTGCCGATAGATAAGCGGGTGACCTTCTACAGCCGGCACGGCGAGTGGTTCGCCGACGGCTGCGCGGGGGTCTTCGCAGGAGCGTTGCTCTGGCCGCTCGCGACGAGAAGGCGAAGGTCAAAGGCGGCATAAGCGTACAAAAGCTCGAAATTCGAAACTCGAAATCCGAAACAAATCCAAATGATCAAAACCTGAATGACCGAAACGCTGTCGCGGCTCGCGGGCGCAGCCGTTTTGAATTTGGGATTTCGGTCATTTGAGCTTGTTTCGAATTTCGAAATTCGGATTTCGGATTTTCCTCCCGTGAGGTGTTCGATGTTTCGAATCGGTCGGTTCGTTGAGTCCGCGTCGTTCGGTCTCGCGCTGCTGCTGGTGTTGAGCTGCACGCGGACAGCGACGCCGCGTTCTGCGCCCATGCTGACGATCCCGGCCCCCAAGGGCCCTCCCCCGGTGTCGACGGAAGACCTGCAGGGCCAGGCCCGCCAGATCATTTCCGAGGGACTGGCCGACCCCAATCCCCAGATCCGCGCCAATGCCATCGAGGTCGTCGCCACGACCCGGGACGTCCGCCTGATGCCCAAGGTCCAGAAGCTCCTGGCCGACGAGGTGGTTCCCGTGAAGTTCGCGGCCGCGACGGCGGTGGGCGATCTGGAATATGCCCTGGCCAGGAACGACATTATCGGCCTGCTCAGCGACGCCAACCTCAACGTCAAGATCGCGGCCTCCTACGCGATCTGGCGGCTGGGCAACGCCGAGTACTACGAAGTTCTTCGCAAATCGCTGGACAGCGACGATCAGACGGTGCGGGCCAATGCCGCCCTTCTGCTGGGCAAAAGCGGCAAGCAGGACGCGGTCGGCATTCTTTATTGGACCTTGCGTCGAAGCGACTCGGACGACAAGGTCGTCGTGCAGGCCGCGGAGGCGATCGCCATGCTCAAGGACGAGCGGATCTATCCGAAGCTCTGGACGAGACTGATCAGCGCCTATGCGGACGACCGCGTGATGGGGATTCGCGCCATGGGCGCCCTGGGCACTCCCCAAGCCAGAAACGCCCTGACCACGATGCTGGACGACCCGGTGCCGGAGGTTCGACTGGCGGCGGCCGAACAGCTCGGCAGGCTGGGCGACCGGGTGGGCGAGGCCGAGGTCATGGCCGTCTTCGAGAAGAACCTCATGGCCGGCATGGACGCCCAGGGCCAGGAACGCATCAAGATGCTCGCCGCCATGGCCATCGGCGAGGTCGCCACCCCGGCGGTGCTCAAGAACCTGCCCCCCCTGCTGAAGGACCCATCCAAGGTGGTCCGCCTGTCGGCCGCCAGGGCGGTTCTGCGTTCCACGGCCGGCAGAACCGGTCGCTAATGGCTCCTCTCGGAATGTCCCCGGCGTCTCCACCGCGTCCATAACAGTTTCTATCTGGGCTATTTAGGAAAAATGACTTGACCTTTCCCTGTTAGAAGCGTAAAATTGTGGCATGCAGATGTGATTGAGCCGATTCGTGAAAGGAGCCTGTCTTGAGCACGCTTACCAAGGTTCTGATCGTTTTGCTGACCGTCTTTTCGATTTTCCTCTGCGGCATCGTGGTGACGTACGTCGCCAACGCCAACAAGGAGAAGGACACCGCCAAGACTCTTCAGCACAATCTCCAGTCGGCCAAGGCCTCCGAGACTCAGGCCAGGGCGGATCTCGAGGAAGCGAATAAAGCCACCGAAGCGCTTAAGGCGGAGCTCAACGCGCAGCTCACCAACCTGGACGCCAAGAACAAAGAACTGGTCGCCCAGATGGACGAGGTCAAACGCCAGAACAACATCCTGATGGGCGAGAACCAGCAGCAGCGGGCCACCGCGACTCAGGCCAACGAGCTGGCCACCAAGCAGACCGAGCTGTTCAAGACCGCCCAGACCCAGGTCGCCGGCCTCCAGGCCGAGCAGACCAATCGCAAGAAGGAACTCGACGAGACCAACCAGATGCTCCTGGAGCGGATGGCCGTGATCTCCCAGTTGGAAGCGAAGGTCCGGCAGCTCACCGAGCAGAATCAGGAAGCCGAGGCGAAGCTCAATCAGTACCTGCAGCAGTACGGCCGGGTTGCCGTGAAGGCCCCGACGACCGTGGCCCCGAGGCCTATGGGCGTCCAGCCGGTGTCGACCGGCGCGACCATGGCCCAGCAGAGCCGGACGATCGCCCTGAACGGGCAAGTCACCGCCGTGGACATCAAGAACAAGCTGGCTGAGATCTCCATCGGAGCCGCCGCCGGCGTCCGCCAGGAGATGAAGTTCCATATCACCCGCGGCGACCGCTGGGTGGCCGACATGCTGATCCTCGAAGTCGGGCCGGACAAGGCCGTCGGCATCGTCGAGACCATGCAGCAGGGTATGGAGCCCAAGGCTGGTGACATCGTCGCAACGAACCTGTAAGCCGAGAGCGAGCGGTGGCCTCAGGGTCATCCGCCGCCAGGAGGTTTTTCGTCCATGAGTCCGATGCCTCAACCTCGCGGGGGCAAGATCGCCCCTCCCAGCAACCTGTACACCGCCATTCTAGCCGTAGCATTTGGGGTCGTCCTGGCGACGGCGGCCTATGTCACGATCGCGTGTCAGATGCGCTACGGCACGATTTTTGGCATGCCCTAGCGGAATTCCCTTGACGATACCGCTCAACGGCACCCACAATATCCAATGGCAAACTGTGAAAGGAGTCGCCTGTGCTGTTGGACTCAATCCTTGGCTTTTTCAGTATGGATATGGGTATCGATCTGGGTACCTGCTCCACGCTGGTTTGTGTCCGTGACAAAGGTATCGTCCTGAATGAGCCGTCCGTGGTGGCGGTCCGCAAGGGAACGAACACCGTATTGAACAACGGCGAGGCTGTCGGTCTGGTCGCACGCGAGATGCTGGGCAAGACCCCCGGCTCCATCACCGCCATTCGTCCTCTCAAGGACGGCGTCATCAGCGATTTCGAAGTCACCGAGGCGATGCTCCACTATTTCATCCGCAAGGTCCACGGCCGGGGCCGGCTGGTCAGCCCTCGCGTCGTGATCGCGGTGCCCAGCGGCATCACCGCCGTCGAGCGGCGGGCCGTCATCGACAGCGCCGAGCGGGCCGGGGCCAGAAAGGTGTACCTGGTGGATGAGCCCATGGCCGCCGGCATCGGCGCGGGGCTGCCCATCACGGAGCCGACCGCTTCGATGATCGTCGACACCGGCGGCGGCACCACCGAAGTCGCCATCATGAGCCTGGCCGACATCGCCACCGCGACCAGCATCCGCGTCGGCGGCGACGACATGGACGAGGCGGTGATCAACCACCTCAAGCGAACGTACAACCTGCTGATCGGCGAAGCGCGGGCCGAAAAGGTCAAGATCGCCATCGGTTCGGCCGCCCCGCTCGAACAGGAACTGACGATGGAGATCGCAGGCCGCGACACGATCTCCGGCCTGCCGCGAAAGATCGTCATCACCAGCGAAGAGATCCGCGAGGCCCTGAAAGACCCGGTGGCCTCCATCATCGAAGCCGTCACCGGCACGCTGGAGCGGGCCGAACCGGAATTGGCGGCCGATCTGATCGACAACGGCATCTGCATCTGCGGCGGCGGCTCCCTGCTGCGGGGCATGGACAACGTGCTGGGCAACGCCACCGGCCTCAAGGTCTTCCGGGCCGAGGACCCGCTCAGTTGCGTCGCGAGAGGCACGGCCGTATACCTGGAGAACCTGGAGATCTGGAAAGACACGATGGACCACAGCGACCGCGGGTACGATTGACGGTCGCGGCCCTCTGGCGTCAGAGGACCCTGTGGGGTGGGAGTCCGGAAGTAGATTGCGATCATGAGACGAAAGAGGGCCAACTTATCCAGAGGAATGCTCTTCACGTGGGGCATGGTGGTCGGACTGGTGTTCCTGTTCGCCGTGCCTCAGAAGGCGAGCGACCGCATGCAGCTCACGTATGCGAGGGTGTTTCGCTGGCCTCTGGCCGCCGGTCACGGCCTGACGCTGGCCGCCCGGCCTGTCGCCACGCCCCAGGGCGTCACCGCCGAGGAGTACAAGAACCAGCAGCAAATTCAGACTCTCGTCGCCAATTTACAGGCGAAGCTCCGGGAGACGGAGCGGAAGAACCAGGTGCTGACGAACCTGCGGGGCGCGATTGGCAGCGAGACGACGCCGACCCTGTTGGCTCTCATCATCAGTCGAAACGATCAGGGCGAACTGTTCATCATCGCAGGGAAGGATCAAGGATTGGCCGTCGGCCAGTTCGTCATGAGTCCCGGCGACCAGGACGTCGTCGACCCCAGCGCCAGCATCATCGGGACCATCTCCAGCGTGGACGCCAAGACAGCCAAGGTCCGGCTCGTCACGGCTCCCGTCGATCCGAAGGCGTCTATCGATCCGAAGACCTCCGTCGACACGAGGGTCGCGGTGAGCATCGGCAATCTGGGCATCCGGGTGTTCCTCGAAGGCCGCGGCCAGAACAAAGCCAAGGTCCTGCTGGTCAAGGCCGATTATCTCAGCAAAATCGCCAAGGGTGATCCGGTTTACGTGCAGAAATCGCAAGGTCTGGAGGCGCCCGTCCTCGTAGGACGGATCGCTCAGTGCCTGCGATCCCGGGACGACCCGATGTTCCTGGACATCACGGTGGAACCCGTCTGCGACGTGGCCAGCCTGCGAGAGGTGGCCGTGGTCGTCGCTCCTGTCCCGGTCAAGTAGCAGATCCGCCGCAACCCGTTGGGCGTGAGGTCGTGTTTCCGTGGAGTAGCTGAATGCGTTGGATTCGGTTTGCAGTCTTGGTGCTCGCGGCCTCCCTTCTGCAAGCCAGTCTGATGGACATGCTTCGAGTCCGCCGCGACATCAAGCCGGACCTGCTGCTGATCCTCCTGGTCTACTTCGGCACTCGCTGCAATTCCACAGACGGGGTCATCACGTCCTTCGTCATCGGCTTCGTCGCGGATCTTATCAGCCCGATTCGCGGCGTGATGGGACCTCGAATCATCAGCTTCACCCTGTTCGGCACGTTGCTGTCCGACGTCCAGGGCGTCTTTTCTTTGAAGCGGCCGCTCTACCAGGGCGGCGCGATCTTCTTCATCGGCGTCCTGACCTCCGTCCTGAGTTACCTGCTGGCCTCGTTGCGGGCCGAGGGCGGCCAGGTGAGCCTGCTCGCCCAGTTCCTCTGGCAGCCGTTGTACTCGGGAATCCTGGGACCGCTTTTCTCCTTGCCCGTGGGCTGGTGGATGCATATGAATAGATGAAGCCGGAATCCCTATGGACGCGGGCCCCGGTTCAGATAACAGCTCTGACGGCACGGATGTACGATCAACGAGTCAAGGTGTTCATCGGCCTGTGCATCGCGCTCTTGCTGATGTGCGTGGCGAGGCTTGCGCAGATGCAGTTGCTGGCGCAGTCCGCGGTCCAGGACGAAATCGCCAAGCTCAAGGAGCGGCGCGGGCAATCCAGGCAGCTCAAGACCCTCCGCGGCAAGATCCTCGACCGCCACGGCAACGTCCTGGCGGCCGACACCCCGAAGTTCCAGGTCAACGTCAACTACCAGTTGAGCTGCTATCTGGACGAGCGCGTCGTGCGAGGCCTCGTGGCCGAGGCGAGACAACAAAGAGGCAATCCCTCGAGCGAGGAGAAGGCCCTGGAAGAAGTGGCCGACAGAATGGAGGAGATCGACCAGGTCATCACCGAATGCTCCCGGTTCGGGGCCGCCCCCGACCAGATCAAGGCGACGCTCGACGCGAAGAACAACCAGGTCTGGAAGCTGCGAAGCTATCTCGCCTGGCGGCGAGGAGCCCACGACCCCAACCTGCTGGCCAAGTATGAGAACCGAGTGGACCGAGTCCCCTTCCCCGAAGCGATGGCCGACCTCGTCCGCCAGTATCCCGACCCGAACGACCGATACCGGCGGGTGCTGAAAGTCGACGATATTCCCGAGTTGCAAAGGGACCTGCCGATGGTCGAATTGCAGACGGAAGACGATGTGTTCGCCGCCCAGCTCGAGTTCCGGGACATGGACGATGTGAAAGTCCAGCCGACCGGACACCGGGTCTATCCCTACGGCGAGACTGCCGCCCAGACGATCGGCTGGGTCGGGCCCGCCACCCAAGCTCGTGACATGGAGCTGTTCGAGGACGATCCCCAGGCCAGCTATCTCTCCGGCGAGGTCTGCGGCCGCGAGGACGGCGTCGAGTACGTCTGCGAGACCATCCTCCGCGGCCGAAGGGGCGAACTGGTCTACGACATCGACCAGCAGCTTGTCCGCCAGACCGAGACCCAGTTCGGGCAGGACGTGCAGCTCACCCTGGACATCGAGTTGCAGCGGCAGATCGAGAGATGGCTCTCCGATCCGAACAACAACCCGCTGTATTATCAGTCGCCCATGGCCGCGGCGGTGATCGAGATCGGTTCGGGCGACATCCTGGCCCTGGTGTCGCTGCCAAGCTACGATCTGAACGCCGTCCGGTCCAGCTACGTCAAGCTCAGGGACGACGTGAACCACCGCCCCTTGATCAACAAGGCGATCAACGACCTCTACCCGCCGGGGTCGGTCGTCAAA
This sequence comes from Phycisphaerales bacterium, assembly GCA_039679525.1. Classification (GTDB taxonomy): domain Bacteria; phylum Planctomycetota; class Phycisphaerae; order Sedimentisphaerales; family Anaerobacaceae; genus PLanc-01. The sequence goes on from JBDKUU010000431.1 coordinate 15,374, forward strand.
CCGGTGGTCCTGATCGCAGGACTGGAGTCGGGAACCATCACGCCGGACCAGCCCATCAGTTGCCCGGCCGCGGCGCAGGCCAAGCCGCCCAATTGCTGGATCTTCAAGCAGTATGGCGCGGGCCACGACGGAAGCTGGATCAACAACGCCCGCAATGCCCTCAGGGGAAGCTGCAACGTCTACTTCGCCGAGCTGGCCGACAGGCTCGAGCCGCGACTGCTTCAGGAGTGGATGTTCAAGTTCGGATACGGCCGCCAGATCCCCCTGACCTGCCCGGTTTCGCCCGGGCCCGGGGTGGCGCCGCGCAGCTTTCGGCAGGCGGCGGGCCAGATCGCCAGCACGCTCGTACCATCCTATACGGAGGTCACGTCATTCGATCAGATCCCGCCCCTGCGAGTCTGGCAAAGAAGGCTCTTCGGGATCGGCCACGGCGATTTCCGCGTCACGCCGCTCCAGGTGGCCAACGCGTTTGCGGCCCTGGCCCGGGGCGGCCTGAGCAAGACGCCCCGGCTGTTCCTGGCCCCTGCGGCGCCGGACGCCAACGCGGTGGACTTGCACGTCTCCACGACCAGCCTGGCGACGATCGCCGACGGAATGCACGCGGTCGTCAATGAGTCGGGCGGCACCGCTCACGACTACTTCAAGGACAGCGACCTGCGCACCCGCGGCGTCACGATCTACGGCAAGACCGGCTCGACGGAGAACCCGGAGGTCGGGTGGTTCGCGGGATACGCGGCGGATCGGGGCGGCGTCAAGATCGCCCTGGCCGTCGTCATCTTCGGAGGCGAGCACGGCGGACGCGACGCAGCGCCGCCCGCCCGGGCGATCTTCGAAATGTGCGCCGACGCAGGGTACGTGGGCAACGGAGCCCCATCGCCGAGGCCGTGACGCGGAGACGAAGCAGATCCCCAGAATTCCTCTGCCAAGGCGGACCCAAATCGAAATTCGAAGCACTAAATTCGAAATCCGAAACAAATCTAAAACTCAAAGCACAAAATGTCCAAAACGCTGGCGCACGGCGAGAGCCCGTTTTGAATTTTGGATTTCGGTCATTCGTGCTTGTTTCGGATTTCGTGCTTCGAATTTCTGATTTCGATGAGATCAGTGCGTGGCAGACCGTCACAGACCCCCTGCGGCCTTCTTAGATCGCGACCTCTGCCGGCATCTGAAGCCCCGCCAGGACGCCACGGAAGATCGCGAAGAATCTCTCGTTGTCGGGCCAGAGAATGCGGCCGTCCTGCGGCATGGGCTCGTCGATTCGCTGCAGGAATCGCGACACGGTCGCGGCGTCCAGCTCTCGGGACCAGACGCCGAGCCCGAGCCGGTCGACGTAGTGGGCGTTGAGGAGCTGTTCGTAGTGCCCGCCCAGGGGCAGCAGCAGCATTTTCTTCTTCAGGTGCAGGCACTCGCTGATCAGGGAGAAGCCCGCCGAGGCGACCACGCCCCGCGACGAGGCCAGGTCCGCCAGAAAACCCTCCGTCGAGCGTTCCTTGAACAGGCAGTTGCCGCATTCGAGCCGTTTGTTGAAGCCGTAGATGTGGAACTGCTGATTCGGGAATCGGCCGAGCACGTCCCGCAGGCGATCCTCTCCGGTGCCGGTGGTCCAATAGATCGTGATGTGCCCGGCGTCGGTCGGCGTCAGATCCAGGATGCTCTTCCGCACGATCGGCGGCGTCAGCACCGCCTTGTCGGTCTTGACCGGGGCCTGGAAAAAGTTGATGACGACGTACGCCTTGGCCCCGACGTAATGGAACCGCGTCACGAAGCCGGCCTGGAGCCGCTGGACGACGTTCCGCAGATCGTGCTCGAGCTGGCAGAAGATCAGCGTGTGCTCGTTGTTGACGCTGATGAAGGGCACGCGGTTCCGCCAGGCCCACCAGGCGCTGAACGGCTCGAAGTCCGTGACCACGAGGTCCGGATGGAACGGCTTATACACCTGGGTGAAGAGCTGCTTGTTGGCCTGGCGTCCGTGGGGAAACTGCCAGAGGTTCTTCCAGACCGTGGCGACCGGGGCGACATATCCCTTGCTGTAGTCGAACGTCAGGCCGAAGAGTTCCTGGGCCCGCGGGCCGAAACACTCACGCAAATAGAGCAGCGCCCGGTGCGACGTCGCAAAGATCACGTCGTGCCCGGCGTCGAGCAACCGCTGGCCGATGAGGTGCGCCCGGCTCGCGTGCCCGAACCCCTCACCCGCCACCGCATAGATGATCCTGGCCATTCGATCTCTCTGCTCCTGCCCAGCGAAAAGGCATACCAAAGCCGAGCAGTGTACCAGATTTCCGCCGGTCCGCCAGTCCAAAAACGACGGCCCGCATTCGCTCGTAGTGACGCCGCAAGGCGTTAGCTTGGAGAGTTTGAAGTATCAAGTGTGAAGTTTGAAGCAGGAGAGCCGAATGCCGGGTCTTTGACTTTCCGACTTCGCACTTGAAACTTGACACTTCAAACTTGAAACTTCCCCGATACGCCCTTGCGGGCGCACTACGAACAGGCGGCCTGCACCCTCTGGTTTACCAGGAGTGGTCGTCCTGCTCTTCGGAGTAGGGCCGCGCTTCGCGAGAAACAGTCGCCGCGGCGGCGGCTTCGGGCGTGCCTTCCGTGGGGACGCCCAGGTACGTGAGGGTCTTTTCGAGGATGGTCGCGGCCACGGGAGCCGCGACGGTGCCGCCGGTGTAGCCCTTCTTGAGGGCCACGTTGGGCCGGCGAATCGAGATCAGCACGACAACGCGAGGGTTCGAGGCCGGCGCCCCGGCCATGAACGACGCGATGTAGGACTTGTCGAGGTAAACGCCGTCTTTGGCCATCTGTGCGGTGCCGGTCTTGCCGAAGACCGTCCACTTGTCGAGCTTGGCCTTCGCCCCCGTTCCCTTGGGATGGTTCACGACCGCGGTCATCGCGTCCTGCACCATCCACTTCGCGACGTCGGGCTTGATCACGTAGCCGATGCGAAGCGTCGAGGGC
>JBDKUU010000432.1:0-10705 GCA_039679525.1 Phycisphaerales bacterium
TGCCTCGGTTGAGGGAGCTATCCGATCTCCTCGTCGGCTTCGTATACCAGGGCCTTGCCATTTCTGAGTTGCGTCAATCGCGTCGGGCCTATTTCACACGTTCGATTCTCGTCTCGCCCGACCGAGGGGGGGACTGGCTTCATGCTCCGCAACCGCAAACCTTCAAGATGCCCCTGATGGAATTCATACGTACTTGCGAGAGCCAGGAGGAACTGGCCTGTGCGATACAGGCGCTCGCGTGGATCGCGGAACCTACCGAGTGGCTGGGCTTCATGTCGAATGAACTTGACCGTTCGTCAGAATCCCATTGGGTGTCCATCATTCGCGCACTGATACCGCATTGTGCCGGACTTCCCGAGCCGCATCAGGCCTGCGTTCTGCCGCTTCTGCTGCGGACGTTGCGAAGGGAATACCCGGACTGGAAGAAGTTCCCCGGCGAAAAGAAGACTGCCTGCGGAACCATGCTCTGGCTCCTGGGGGAGAAACGGTACGCCCTCGCCATGCCCACGCTTCTCGCGATGATTCCATATCTCTGCGATGACCATCTATCGGACGGCTGGTTGCGATCAGCCATTTCCTCCTTTGGAAATGACGCCATCACACCGTTGTGCTCCCGGCTTGATGACCCCAGTCCCGGTGTTCGCGTCTTTGCAGCAGCTACCTTGGGGCGAATTCTCACGACACCTGCCACTCGTTTTGCGGAAGAGGAGAGAGCCATCATACTGAATCGGCTGCGTCAGGACGTCGCGCCAAGGCTTGAGGAGCTCGTTACCGGCGATTCGAATTATACGGTCCAACAAAGCGTAAAACGATCTCTAGAACAATTCGAGCGTGGCTGGAATCGATAGAACGACGGTCGGTGGGCCCACCTTACCATCCCATCCGGAAAGAAGGCACGGCCGAAGCGGCCGTGCAAGGGGGGCTGTCGCATTCGGGGCTCCGGCTCCAGACGCGAGCGCGGCGCTTGCTTGTGAAGACAGACATCGCATGAGGCGTGCGCAGCACCCCGTCTCGCTGGAGGCTCCAAAGCGGAAAACTCCCGCCGTTTCGGCGGAATCCGGATTGGTCCGCTCCCGCCGCGTCCCTCGGCGTCCTCCGCGGTTCGATCTTCTCCGTGTGAACCCGTGTCCCAAGAAGAAGCGGGCGGGGCCCCGCACCGCCTGTCGAGAGCGCTGCGAGCATAGGAGCCGGCAACTCAGGGCGTCGACTCTTCTCTTCGCACTTGCCCTGATCCGTTGCGCAAAACAAACCCAATTCTCCGGCCGGCCAATGACGGCCAAGTCCCTCAAGCGGAAGCACTTACGGCGACCTGGCGCCGTGACGGGTCCGACGAAGCAAAGCCAATTCCCGGCGCCGCCGGATCGTCGAACTGCGAGGCTCCAAAGGAAAGGACATGCGGGTCAACCCCTCGGTCAAGAATTGACATGCCTTGGTCAATTCCTGCCACTTGTGGCGCCGAACGGTTTCGGCGAGGATGATCGTCGATCCTATTCTTTGAAAGGAATGCCATGAGAAGACCGCATAGCAACAGAATTCGTATCGCGCCCGTGCTTGGAGCGTGTATCCTCGCGACCGGCCTGCTCTGGGCCGGGCAGCCCCGGAAGGAACTGAATCTGCCGATCGCCCCGGGGCCGTTCCAGCCCGAGTTCGAGTCGCTCGCGCAGTATCAGTGCCCCGAGTGGTTCCGCGACGCCAAGCTGGGGATGTGGGCCCACTGGGGGCCGCAGGCGGTGCCTATGATGGGCGACTGGTATGCCAAGCACATGTACGTCCAGGGCCATCCGCAGTATCAGCACCACCTGGAGACCTACGGCCATCCCTCCACGAACGGCTACAAGGACATCATCCCGCTGTGGAAAGCGGAAAAGTGGGACCCGGACCGGCTGATCGCCCTCTACAAGAAGGCCGGCGCCCGCTACTTCGTGAGCATGGGCTCGCATCACGACAACTTCTACCTGTGGAACTCGCAGCTCCACAAGTGGAACTCCGTGAACATGGGCCCCAAACGCGACGTGGTCGGCGACTGGCAGAAGGCCGCGAAGAAGCAGGGGCTCTACTTCGGCGTCTCGGAACACCTGGGCGCCAGCTTCACCTGGTTCCAGGACAGCCACAAGTCCGACAAGGACGGCCCGAAGGCGGGCGTGCCGTACGACGGCGCGGATCCGAAGTACCAGGACCTGTACCATTTCCCCGCCCAGCCCGGCGACACGGGCTGGTACAGCAAGGACCCCCGCTGGCAGCAGATGTGGTTCGACCGCATCAGGGAGCTGGTGGACACGTACAAGCCGGATCTGCTGTACACCGACGGCGGCGTGCCGTTCGGCAATGAGGTCGGCCGCAGCATGATCGCCCATCTCTACAACGCCGACGCGGCCAAGCACAACGGCAAGCCCGAAGTGGTCTACACCTGCAAGCAGCAGTCCAAGGGCATGTGGATCGACGACCTCGAACGCGGCGTCATGCCCGGCATCCGCCCGACGCCCTGGCAGACCGACACCTCCATCGGCGACTGGTTCTACAATAAGAACTGGAAATACCGCGACGCCGGCTGGGTGATTCACATGCTCGTCGACATCGTCAGCAAGAACGGCAATCTCCTGATCAACGTCGTGCAGCGGCCCGACGGCTCGCTCGACCCCCAGGCGGAGGAGATACTCGCCCGCATGGCCGACTGGATCGCCATCAACGGCGAGGCCATCTACGGCACCCGGCCCTGGCTGACGCACGGCGAAGGCCCGATCCGCGCCAAGGGTGGCAACTTCAAGGAGGACTTCGCCTACACCGCCAGGGACGTCCGCTTCACCACCAAAGGCGACGGCACGCTGTACGCCTTCGTCATGGGCTGGCCCCAGGACAAGCAGGTCACGATTCGCTCGCTGGCCAAGCTCGCGGGCGTCACCGGCGCGATCGACAACGTCGCTCTCCTGGGCTACTCGGGCCAACTGCAGTGGACTCACGACGCCAACGGCCTGACCATCCAACTGCCGGATCAGAAGCCCTGCGACTACGCGGTGGCGTTCAAGATCACGGGCCGGGACCTTCGCGGCTTCAAGCCCGAGCTGGCCGTGCCGACGACGGCCGCGGTCGTCCAGCCTGACGCTTCCGGCGAATACGTCCTGGCCCCGGATACCGCCGACCTGCAGGGCGGGCTGCGCGAGGAGAACCAGGGCGGCCAGCCGAACATCGGCTTCTGGGACAAGGCCACGGACTACGCCGCGTGGAAGGTGAACTTCAAACAGCCCGGCCGGTTCAATGTCGTGGCGACCTGCGCCACGGTCAACACCGGCTCGGTGCTCTTTGTCGCGCTTGCCGGCCGCGGGCTGGAGTGCACCGTGCCGGCAAGCGGCGCATGGGACAAATTCGTCGAGGTCCAGGCGGGCGTCGTCGAGGTCCCGCAGGCCGGCGAGCAGACGCTGACGATCCGCCCTCGCGACGAGAAGACCTGGAAGGCGATCAACCTGCGTTCGATCCGGCTGGTGAAGGCAGAGAACTAAGGCGGACGCCACATGGCGGCCGCACAGGCTCGTGACTCCAAACAAGCGGGGCCCGTTCCTTGCGGAAACGGGCCCCTTTTTGTTGCGCTACCAGAGAAATCGCTTACTACTGGGCCGAGCGGCCGTAGCCGATGTCGTCGATGAACACCATGCCCGCGCCGCCGGTCGTGGCGCCCTTGGCGCCGACGCCGATCGTGATCTTCTTGATCTTCGAGAAACTCACGCCGCTGAAGCTGTTCATCGGGACTGCCCAGCGGGTCCAGTTGGCAGCAGTCGCCGCCGTGTCGCTGGTGGCCGTGGCACTCTTGCCGGCGCTGTCCGTGACCGTCAGGTACATCGGAGCCGCGTCGTTGTATTGGGCCGCGTTGATGACCGCGCCTTGCCAGGCTCCGGTCACGTTGCCTGTCGCGGCGATGCCTTCGAACTGGAAGGTCCGCTCCTCGGCGACCACGTGCGACGTGACGCAGACGCCGATCAGGACCGGATCGGCCATCGTGATGACCGTCGTACCCATCTGGAGCCAGGTCTTGCCGTCGGCGGAGGTGTAACCGGTGAAGGTGTCTCCGGCCCGCTCGATCTTGACCCAGTAGGGGGCCTTGATGACTGTGGAACTGTCGCTGTTGCCCGAAGTGCCGTTGAGGGCCGAGCGATACTGGAAGCTGGCGCCGTTGCCCGCGGCGCCGTCGGTGTTGGCGCTCATGACCATCATGGCGTGGGTCGAGCCGCCGTTGAGGCTGTCGCGGATCATCACGCCGCCCTTGGCCCAGGTGTTCGTGCCGGGCCCGATGCTGGTCACGCGGGCGATCAGGGCGCCGTCGCCGGCGAGGGTCTTGTAGGCGTAGGTGAACTCATCGGAGTTGTTCCAGATGTCCGCGCGCGAGCCGGTCAGGCTCATCTTGCCGCCGGTTTCGGTCACGGCCGTCGTGGTCACAGCCGGGTAGCCGCGAGTCCAGACGCACAGCTCGCTCGCGCCGGAGCCCGTGCAGTTCTGGGGCGTGTCGAACTCCTGGGAGGCTTCGCTGAAGAACGGAGCCTTGGTGTTGTCGTAGGCCAGAGGCATCGCCTGCTTGCCGGCGTGGACGATCGTCTTCTCGGCGAACGGGGCCTGCATGTAGCCGTCCGTCGAGCCGCCGTTGGCCGGGTCGGTCACACCGTCAACCCAGGCCTCATAGATGCGGCTGCCCTCGTCGTCGGTGTAGGCCTCGAAATCATCCAGAGACGCGAACTCCAGGGTGGTGAAGCTCCAGACGTCGCCCGCATACGTGCCGGCGTCGCCAATCTCATCGACCTTCCAGAAGTACTTGGCGCCGAAAGCCATCGGAGCCGGGGTGTAGGTATGCGCGGTCACAGTGCCGGCCGAAGCGGTGCCGGCGGCGACCGCGTTGCTGTCGGCGCCGAAGAACACCTTGTGCGACGCGGCCTCGCGTCCGGGCCGCCAGCTCATCGAGGCGGTCAGGGCGACGTCCGTGGCGGCATCGGCCGGTTGCGGCTCGCGGGCTTGGACGGGCACGTAGAAGAACCGCACCTCGCTCAGGCTCGTCTGCTGAGCCACGCCGCCCCAGTTGCTGTTGATCGTCAGCTTGACGAACCTGGCTTCCTGGCCGCCGAATTCGACGATCGTGTTGGCCGTGTAGGTGGCGGCTCCGGTGGCGCGGGCGAACTCGGGCACTCCCTCAAGCGGGGTCCAGGCGACGCCGTCGGTGGAGTACTCGATGGCGACGTCCTTGGCGCCGAATCCGACGAACGGCTCGACGATTTGGTTGGCGTTCCAGACCCAGAGTTCATCGAGCTTGTAGACCTTGTCGAACTCGTACTGGATCCAGTGCGGCTTGGCGTTGGTGCTCAACCACATCTGAGTCAACTCGACCGAGTGCTGATCCTCGGCGTTCAGGCCGGAGCCGTTGACCGTGTTCTGGGGCCCGGCGTCGGGCCGGCTCTGGCTGGAGGCGGTGGCCGTTACATTCTGGATCGGGTAGGAGAATGGTTCGGCCGTGAAGCTCCAGACTTCGCCTTTGTAGATCGTGTTGTCGGGAGCTGCGTTGACTTCATCCACCCTCCAGTAGTAGGTCTGACCGTATTCGAGCGGCGTCGCGATTGCGTACGTCGCAGCGGCCTGTCCCTGGCTGACGAGGACGTCTTTCGTCTCGTTGCGGCCGGCGTCGTTGACATCGGCGAGAGTCTTCCCCAGGTATACGTCGTGTGTATCGGCGTACTCTCCTGCCGTCCAACTCAGGACCGCGTCCCGCGGAATGTCGGTCGATTCAGGCTCAGGAACCGGGTCGGAGGCGAGTCCAAGGCTGGGGCCGCGTCCCGTCATGGCCTCCTGAATCTCATCGATCGACAATGCCGTGTCGTAGAGACGGAAATCATCGATCATCCCCCGATACCATCCCTCGGCGAGGCTGGGCTTGGTGCCGATCGTGAACTTGGTGACGCCCTCCATGGTCTGCGTCATGCCGGTTCCGCTATGCCAGAGGACACCGTTGATGTAGATCTGCTGGTCGCCCGTGTCGGCGTTCTTGAGGAAGGTCCAGAACGTCCAGGCGCCCTCGTAATCGCTCGCGCTGCCGGCTTTGTTGATGCGGTTGTAGCTGGGGCCGCCCGTGTCGAAGTAAATGGTTCCGTCGCTCCAGGGCACGTGGGCGCTCATCCTCCTGGCATCGTTGTTGGCCGGATCCGAGAAGGCCCCGAAGATGAAGTTGGCCTGAGGTTGCTGGGCCGGGTCGCCGTACGCCCAGAAGCATACGGTGGCCTGGGTCCTTATGGTGGACCAGGACGCCGCGGGAACGTCCACATAGGAGGTTCCGCCAAAACTCAGGGCGCCGCCGAATTTTCCTTCCACCCACGCAGGATTGGTGACGGCGCCGTCGTTGCCGCGGCCGGAACTGTCCTTGGCGACCGTACCCGATTCATCATTGAATTTCCACCAGCCCACCAGAGCGGCATCGGACACGCTCGTGAGGGCCGACCCCAGGACGAACACCAGGGCTATCAAGGCACAGACTCTTCTGTCGTACATGGCGATCCTCCTTCACAGATGGTTCCACACTTCTGGCTACAACGGTTCGTTTCATGCCCTCGTGATGCGGGCGACATCTACCCTGCGTCGTGTCATCGAATGAACCCTACTGAAGGGCCTTGTAGGCGTAGGCGTCCAACACGAACTCGAAGTCCTCCATCTCCTCGTTGTCCTGAGGCGATCGGGTGAAGACGAAACTCTGCGGCTCGTGCAGGGCCTTGAGATTCCATTCGATCAGCCCCCGGCTCCGCCAGCGGTGCATGTCGACGTGGCCGTCGGCGAAGCTCAGAGTGCTGCTGTTGTCGCGATGCCAGATCCCGAAGGGGTCCACCCACTGCTTGCTCCTGGGCTTGATGACCCAGGACCCCTCGTTGTAGCCGCGGGGGTCGCACTCGGCCAGGAAGGTGAGCTTGGTGGCGGGTCGCTTGATGTCCGTGTACTTGATGCAGGGCTTGACTTCCCACTCTCCGGCCTGCAGCACGCCGTTCAGGCCGCCGGGGATAGAATAGGTGCGGTAGGCGTACTTGTGGTAGGGGCTGTTCTTGCGCCGGTCCGAAGGACACCGATAGACCTCCGCCGTCTTGATGTAGGGCCACAACGTCCCTCGCTTGATGTATTCCTTCTTCTGCTCGACAGTGGAGTCGACGCCGCCGGGCGGGATCTGCACCCAGGCCGACTGTTCGGGCCGTTCGGGGAAGCCGCCGGGCAGCTTCCCGTCGTTCTCGTCCTTGTACATCAGCCAGCCGAGGGTCAGGGTGCGGATGTTGCCGCGGCAATGCAGACTGCGGGCCTGTTCCCTCGCGACATTCAGGGACGGCATGAGAATCGCCATCAGCACCGCGATGATCGCGATGACGACGAGCAGCTCGATGAGTGTGAACGCGTGTCTTCGCATGGCTGTCCTCCGGCGCCGCTACGCGCATAACCATCTGGGCTCTTTCCCTGCTCTCGCCTCGTCATGCCTGTGTCTGGGGAGGCTGAACAACCAGAGCCCGGCCAGTCTCCGTGCCTAGTCCGCGGCCCATAAGCCGGCGGAACGCGACAGAGTGATTTTCGGACAATGGGCCGGATAAGAGTATTCGATTTTGCGTCTTTCTATTTCGATTTTGCGACAAATCTGGTCGTGGCTTCCCTCGGGGCTCTGCCCTGGCCGTTCCACACATCTCTTTCCTGCCTCGGCTTGTTCGCTCTTCGCATGTCGGCTTGTACGCGAAGGGTGCGTTTACCGCATTGCAGGCTTCCAGCAGAAACCCGGAACCAAGCGCCTCGCACGCGATCGGACGGGTCCACGGCCTCGTCGTCGCGTGAAGATCTGTCCCGGCTTCGGTCGAGCTTGCGAGCAGACCCCTTTTCGCGACGGAGCATGCCTGCTGGAAGCCCGAAAAGCGAAAAACGCATCTCGGGACCTATCGAGAAGCCTATGATGGGCAACCCATAAGGCCTGCCGAGATCGTTCCAGGATGTGTAGGATAACGAGGACGCTGCCCTCATTGTTCCCCGCCTCTTCCGACAGGGCAGGCACGCCCGGCGCTGGCGTGTCTGAGTCGTTCGAACGCAGAATGCCTGGCAGTTGAAAGATATGGCTGCTCATCAACACGATTAGGGATTCGTCTGCGTCGCGGTTCGGCGGTGCTGCTGGGGAGTCTGCTTCATGTGGCGTTTGAAGGCGACGCTGAAATGGACGGTGTTGGAGAAGCCGCACCGGGAGGCGATCTCCGTCAGAGGCCAGTTGGTCTCCGCGAGCATTCGGCAGGCTCTCTCGACGTGGGTCCGCTGGATCTCCCGATAGATGCTGGCGCCCACGATGTCCTTGAAGTGACGCTCGAGCAGACGCCGGGACGTCGAGGCCGCTTCCACGACGTCCTCGACGGATAAGACGTCGCCCGCGTGATTGCGGATGAAGCGGAGCGCATCGGCGACGATCGAGTCCTCGACCGCCAGGACGTCCGTCGACTGCCTCGTGTGGACGTGCGTGGGCCGCAGGTGAATCTCCTTGCGGGAGACTTTGCCGCCGGCCATCTGCCTGTCGAGCTGGGCGGCGGCTTCGTATCCGGCCTCCTCGAAATTCAGCGCGACGCTCGACAGCGGCGGGTGGGTCAGCTCGCAGATCATGTCGTCGTCGTCGACGCCCAATATCGCGATCTCCTCGGGGACGCGAATCCTGGCCGCCTTGATCGCCTCGACCACCTGCTGGGCGCGATCGTCGTTGCAGACCATCAGGCCCGCCGGCTTGGGCAGGGCGCGAAGCCAGTCTGCCATGGAAGCCTGCTCGGTCTCCCAGGTCAGACGGCTCGACAGTTCTTGAGGCTCGTACAGATGCACTTTGAACCCAGCCTGCGCGATGCGGCGGACGAAGCCATCCTGACGGATTCGCGACCAGAACATGTGATCGTATCCGCAGAAGGCGAAGCGGGTGAACCCGCGGTCAAGGAAATGCTCCGCGGCGACCGTGCCCACCGTATTGGCTTTCTCCACGATGCTGCAATAGCCGGGGGTTTTCTCCTCGATCGGCAGGACCACCGAGGGGAAGCCCCGGGGGATCATCGTTTCGAGCTGCGTCTGGTTGGCCGCGAAGGTGATGACGCCGGCGAAACCCTGCTCCCGCAGGCGCGCCAGCGTCCGGACGCTCCTGGGCTGTTCGTGATAGGGCGGTTTCCTGTAAAACGGAGGCTCCCTGTACAGAATCCAGGGGCTGTGAAATCGGCAATAGCGGACGACGCCTCGCAGCATCCCCCGCTCGGACGCGCGCGAGCACCCCAACAGCAACAGCACCTTGCGACTGTCGGCCATGTCGCAATTATACCGGCGATAGTCACCCTTGAGGAGCCGATTTCACTTTTCTCGAATCCTGTCGTGCCGCCTCGGACGGCGCCGGCAACTCCGGCGCGACGTCGAACGTGTTCGCGTCGAGATCGATCGTGACGGTGGTGCCGTCGGAGAACGTGGTCCGCTGCTTTCTGTACGATCCGTCGAGGAACTCGTGGTTCGTCATCTCCGACAGGGCGACCCGCTTGTGCAGGGCGCACATCGTGCGGACCTGTCTCGTGTGCTCGTCATCGGGGGACAGCGACAGGTAGGGCATCCCGGCGTTCGCCAGGCCGTGCAGGTAGCCCGGATCGTCCTGCGGGATTCCCCACTCTCCTTTGCCGAGGGACCAGGGCAACAGCAGCGCGTCGTGGTAGACGAGGTTGAACAGGGGGATCGGGATGCCCATGGCCGGGCCGTGACCCGGGTCGGGGGCGAGGGCGAAGGGGCCGTGATGCACGAGGTCGATGTGAGGGATGGCCCAGTCCGCCGGCTCCTCCGAGCTGACGACGCCGCCCATCGAGCGGACGAAGTCCATGCACAGGCCGCGATACTGGAGGCAATCGGTCCGCGTCGCGAGATGGAGCGGGTTGTAGCACTCGTCGGGCGGGACCACCGCGAAGACGTCGAGGTACGCCCCGCGGAGCTTGATGCCGTGGTCGAGCAGCCAGGAGTAATTCCGCCGGAGGCTGCCCGGCGCGAATCGCGAGCAGAGAATCGACTGCTTGCCGCCGTACCAGATGCCGTGGACGGGACGGTGGCCTTCGCGGTCGAGGATCGTGCGATTGGGGTCGTAGGACTTCGCGTCGAGGTAGTAGTCGCGGTACTGGTCGTGAATCGCGAAGACGTAGCCCAGTTCGTCGCAGGTTTGGGCGAGGCGTTTCATCCCTTCCCAGCCCCCGGCCTCCTCGCTCGGCGGCAGGACGTCGGGATGCAGGTTGTCGTAGCCGCGAAAACCCCAGCCGTCGAGGTGCACGTAGACGCGGTCGAACCCCTTGGCAGCCAACTGCCGCAACTGTTCGGCCCGCTCGTCGAAGGTGACGAACTGGTGGTTCTTCGCAGGTTCGTCCTTGTTGTAGTATTGCGACTCGGGCTGAATGTGGACGAGGATGCTCGTGTGCACGACGGGCGAGCCGACGAGCCTGCTCACCAGCGGATTGCGGGCGATCTTCTCCTGAAGCGAGACGAAATGTCCGGTCTGGCGCGCGTACGTGCGGTATCGCTTGGCCATCGTCACGTAATTGCCTTCGGAGAAAAAGCACAAGCGGACCCGGCGGGGATATCGGAATTCCCCGAGCGAATGGATCCAGCGAAGCTGCATCCGCGTCGGCCCGCCGGCCGGGTGCGCGAACTGGCAGCCCGCGTCGTCGGGCGTCTCGATGAGGAC
>JBDKUU010000433.1:0-4402 GCA_039679525.1 Phycisphaerales bacterium
CACGGCCCCCTTGGTGACTCCGAGCGTCTCGGCGAAGGTCGTGACGTTGGCGTCGCTGTCGCGCATCAGAGCCCCCATCAAATGCAGCTCCGACGGATGCAGAGTGATTCCTCGATGGGTAAACACGCTTCGTTTTTCGAGAAACAGAAGCTGGTTGATCACCCGCGAAACCCGTGCCGACAATGAAATCTCAGTGGCCATGGGAGCCGAGTATAGCACCTAAACACACCGTGTCAAGAGAAAATGTCCAGTCGGGTATTCGAGGGGGTGTATGACCGCTTCTGCACGCCCCCGGGGTCCGTGGACCCGCAGGCCTGTCGCGTCTGTCGGCCTCCCCTGTGCAGGCGTCTGGCCACGCGATGGCGTCACAATCTCAACGGCGGCAAAGAGAGCGCGCCCGAAACGGTCATGCACCCGTATTCGAGGTGTGCTGGACGATCCTGTGGAGAGTTGCGCAGCGGGCTTTCAAGCCCTCATTGCGATCCGGCACAGTTGCCGGTACCCTACGTCTGACGATGAGAAGACCGAATGATGATGGATGCACGGATAGGACGCCTCAGCCGTGATGCCGACGATGCGCAGCGATGACAAGGCCAGTCTGAACACCGCAGGGGGCGTGGCGGCCATTGTGCTTTGGAGTCTGACGGTGGCCGTGGCGAGGCGTCTGTCGGAGCAGCTTGGGCCTTTGACCGCCGGGGCGTGCGTGTACCTGATCGGCGGCGTGTTTTGTCTCGGGCCGCTCGTCCGTCGACGGACGGAGCTGCGCGGGCTTCTGGTGAACTCGCCGCGATATGTGTTCGGCTGCGGAGCTCTGTTTGTTCTGTACACGGCGGTTCTCTTTCTGGCGGTAGGGTCGGCGGCCGATCGTCGGCAGGCGCTCGAGATCGGACTGGTGAACTACCTTTGGCCGACCGCGACCATTCTCTTTTCGCTTCTGCTGCTCAATCAGCGGGCCAATCTGCTGTTGCTGCCGGGGACCATCCTGGCCCTGGCGGGCGAGTTCCTGGTGATCACGCATGGCGACTCCATGTCCTGGGGCTCGTTCTGGGGACATCTGCGGGCCAATCCGGGACCTTACTCGCTGGCGTTTGTGGGGGCCGTCTCCTGGGGGCTCTATTCCACGCTGACGCGGCGGTGGTCGCGGCCCGGGGCCGGCGGGGCGGTGGCGCTGTTCATCCCGATGACGGGCCTTGCGCTTCTGGTTCTGAGCCTCTTCTCACGCGAGACCCGCGTATGGAGCGCGCGTGTCGGCGGTGAAGCCGTCGTTCTTGCGGGCGCCACCGTCCTGGCCTACTCCCTGTGGGATGGGGCCATGCGAAGGGGCGACTTGCTGCTTGTGGCCGCATGTTCCTATTTCACGCCTCTGCTCTCGACGTTCGTGAGCTGCGTCTGCTTGCGGGTGGAGCCGGGATGGAGGCTCTGGGTCGGGTGCCTGATGCTCGTCGCGGGCTCGCTCGCGACCTGGCGTTCCATCTCCGACCGATCGGCGACAAGCGGGAAGGCGTGAATTCGCGGGATTCGCCGTGGCACGGCTCATTTTTCCGTTGTTTCGCCGCAGGAACGCGCGGTTCGATGTTGGGGGCAGGAAGCCGTTGTCAGACGGTTGAGCGTCGATCCTATGGGACCTAAGAAGCGACCCGTATTTATAGGACTCAAGGCGGTTTTTCCATCGGCTTTCCGGGCAAAAAGACTGGCCATTTCCGACTTCAGAAGCCGATAAAGAGAGTGAAAACCGTTTCATCTTTTTCTCCGGCGTCGTTGTGCCAGACGACGCCACTTTTATTTCCACTCCGCCCGAATCCTCGAGATAGAGACAAACCCGTAACAAAACGGTAACAAGGGGATGGGATACTGCGGGGCCGCGGCGTCGTCTCCCCGCGAATTCGGGCGGCGGCATTTGCGGAAGACCGGCCCGGATGGTAGACTGTAGCCCCTGCAATGGACGGTGCGTAGAAGACGGGATGGCGGATCGAGCGTCCCGACGGCTTCGGGTCGAGCCGTCGCGACGGCCGGCCTGGGGCAAAATCCAGTTTTTCCTGATGTGGGACGGCAATGAATATCGGTCTGGCGCGTCTATAGAGGTGTAATCGGACGGGTTTGCGGCTCCCGATGTGGCTGTTTGCTTGAGAAAGGCACTAGGTGTGGGAAAGCTTCGCATAGTGATCGTCATCGTGGTTGCCCTCGCGGTGGTGGCCTTGGCCGGGGGCTTTGTCGTCATGAGGCACAAGTCCACCGGCGAGAAGCCCACGATCGTGCGGGTCGAGCCGGTCCAGCGGGCCGAGCTGATCGAGTTCGTCACCGCCCCCGGCGAGATCGAGCCCAAGCGGAAAGTCGAGATCAGCGCCAAAGTCTCGGCCCGGGTGGTGGCTTTGCCCCACGAAGAGGGGGCCCTCGTGACCAAGGGCGATCCGAACGCCAACCCGCCCATCCCGCCGTCGGTTCTCGTCCGGCTGGATTCGAAGGATCTGGAGAGCAGCCTGCGGTCGGCCCAGGCCAGCCGGGATGCCCAGGCCGCCCAGATCGAAGTGGACAGGGCCCGGATTGCCAGCCAGAAGGCGAGTCTGATCGGTACTCTCGCCACGCTCGAACAGGCCAAGACGAGTTTCCAGCGTCAGGGGCGGCTCGTGGCCTCCAACGACATCAGCCAGGCGGATTTCGACCAGGTCAAGCTCAAGGTCGATGAGCTGCAGGCCCAGTACGAGGCGGCCCAGCACACGCTTCAATCGAGCGAGTTGAACCTCAACGTGCTGGAGCACAACCTGGAGGCGGCGGACGCCCGCATCGAGCAGGCGCAGGAGGCGCTGAGCTACACGACGATCACGGCTCCCATCGACGGGACCATCACGCGGACCGAGGCCGAGGTCGGCGAAATGGCCATCGTCGGCACGATGAACAATCCGGGCACGGTGATCATGGAGGTCGGCGATCTCTCGGAGATGCTCGTTGTGGCCCAGGTCGACGAGGCGGACGTCAGCAAGCTCAAGGTCGGACAGAAGGCCCGCGTCAGTATCCAGGCCTGGCCGGACAAGGTCTTTGCCGGCGTCGTCCAGACAGTGGCCCTGAGCCGCAAGGTCGGGACGGACGGTTCGAAGTACTATGAGACCGAGGTGCTGCTGGTCGATCCGAACGAGCAGGTCTTCACGGGCATGACGGCCGACGTGGACATCGAGGTCGCGACACACGGGAGTGTGCTGGTCCTGCCGAGCCAGGCGGTCCTGGGACGTAAGGTGGACGAACTGCCCGTCGAGCTGCGCGACAAGCTCAGCGAAGAGGCGAAGAAGAAGGCTTACACCTCGGTGGTCTACTGCGTCAAAGACGGCAAGGCCGTCGCTACCCTCGTGAAGATCGGAGCCAGCAACACGACGCACACCGTGATCGAAGAAGGCCTCGGCGAGGGCGATAAGGTCATCGTCGGACCCTACAAGGAGCTGGAGAAGCTCAAGCACGACCAGCTCGTCAAAGACGAGCGGGAGGCCAAGGCCGAGGAAGAGGCGAAGAAGAAGGCCGCCGGGGACGTCAACGATGCCAACAAGCCCTGATGATGTCGTGATCCGTCTCACCGAGGTCGCCCGTACGTACAAGGTTGGCGTGGAGAACGTTCTCGCCCTCAAGGGAGTGAATCTGGAGCTTCGCCGCAACGAGTACGTGGCGATCATGGGTCCGTCGGGCTCCGGCAAGAGCACCCTGATGAACATTCTGGGCTGCCTGGACCGCTGCACCGGCGGCACGTACGAGCTGGACGGCCATGATACGACGCGTCTGAGCTCCGCCGGACTGGCCCGCATCCGCAACGCCCAGATTGGCTTCGTTTTCCAGGCTTTCGAGCTATTGCCTCGCTTGAACGCCATCAAGAACGTCGAGTTGCCGCTGATCTACGCCGGCGGCGACGGCTGGCTCAATCGCAGATCCCGGGCGAAAGAAGCCCTGATGAAGGTGGGCCTGGCGGAGCGAATGAAGCATCGTCCCAACCAACTCTCCGGCGGCGAGAAGCAGCGGGTGGCCATCGCCCGCGCCCTGGTCAACAAGCCCAGCATTCTGCTGGCCGACGAGCCGACGGGCAACCTGGACACCCGTACGAGCCTGGACATCATGGCCCTGTTCGAGCAGTTGCATCAGGGAGGCCAGACGATCATCATGGTGACGCACGAGGACGACATCGCGCATCACGCCAAACGGATCGTGCGGATGCGCGACGGCAGGATCGTCGCGGACGAGCTGACGGGGGCGAACCGGTTGGTCGCCACAGGAGCCCCCTGAGACGGGAAATCCGAAATTCGAAATCCGAAACTCGAAACAAGCACAAATGATCAAAACCCAAAATTCAAAACGAGCGCCTCGACTTGCGACAGCGTTTCGGTCATTTGTGCTTTGTGCTCTGGATTTGTTTCGGATTTCGAATTTC
>JBDKUU010000434.1:0-2956 GCA_039679525.1 Phycisphaerales bacterium
CTCAGAAGGCGTCGATGCGGCCGCAGCGTTTTCCTGAGGAGGTTCTTTCCGCTCCGCGGCGACGACCGTGCCGATGGCCTGCACGCCGGATCGGCCGGGCCTGTACTCATCGACATCTGCCTGCGGGCGGTAAAATCCTACGTACCCGATGATCCCACAGGCGACGGCGCCGACCAAGCCCCACAGCATCACTCTTCTGCGATCCACGCAAATACCCCATCCTGGCTGAACATTCAGTTAACAAACGCAAACCATTTATTCATCGTGGCTTAGAGTTGTGCCACCGGAGGCGACCATCGCCCGGAGCAGTCCCGGCCGAGCGCGTTTCGAGGGTGCGCCCTCATTGTACGGGCGCAGCACACGCCAGTTTGAGCCGGCGAATGCGACCGACCACATTCGAGGCTCTGTTTCGTAGAGCAATACGACCCTGCACGTTGTCGGATGATAGACGTGTCAAGTCGACGGCTTATTTCGCTGTTCTTGAGAATGGGTCTGTCTCATTCACAACAACCGCCGGCGGGCCAGACAAAAGCCGAATGGGAAAACCAGGGATTTCTCCAAGGAGCGAGCCGATGCGGCTTCGTAGGCTACAGATGATATGACGTGTCTATGCCACACAAAATCAGGGAGATTACGCAATGGCGATCACAAGATATATGCGATTCACGGAAACGGATCGGGTCGAATCCTTGTTGCACACCATCGACTCGGCGGTGAAGGGGACGACGGGAACCAGCCTGTTCCACATTCTGACGCTGGCCAGCATCACGGCCTCCGTTATCCTGTTCATTCGGGGCAAGAGGCTGGAGAGCCTGTTTGTGGGGCTGTGGCCTCCGACTTTCCAGGCGTTGAAAGCGGCCGCGAACAAAGAGTGACCGAGGCCCGTCGGTTCAGGGAGCGAGGAGCATGCAATCGCTTCCAGCGTCCCCGCCGTCAACCGCCCGGCCGCCGTCGGCGTCTTGTACCCGAAGATCGCCGTTCGTCGTTCCGTTCGGTCACGGGTCCGACTCGCGATGAGGGAGATTCATTTGAATCAACTGGGGCCCCTCGGCCACGACGACCCAGGTGGGATCGGTGAGAATCAGCCAGGGCAGGGACCTCGAACCCCAGAGACGCATCATCTCCGCATCGGCCGCGACCGTGTGGATGGGAAAGGCGACGCCTGCGTCGGCGATCCACTTGTCCAATTCCGCCTGATCCACCTGACCGACCTGAACGGCCACGACCGCGACGTTCTGCAACGAGAGCCGCTCGGCTCGCTCCCGCAGTTCGACGATCAGATTCCGGGAGGGACGCTGCTGCCAATCGAAAACGCACAGCAGAATCCTCTTGCCCTTCAGATCCTCGTGCGACATGTCCAGGCCGAGAGACTCGATGGGCAGCGGCTCGCCGACAAGCGAAGCATGCCGCGGATGCACTCCGGTGCGTCCGAGAATCACCTTCACGTCCCGGTCGCCGCCCTCGGCGCGCAGGAACCCGTCTTTGTCGGCGCCGGAGGTGCCCGCCTGGATCTGCAACGGGCCTTTGCAGACGCGTCTGACGGCAAACCGCCCCTGCCCGTCGGTCACCGTATGCCTCACGGGCTGATTGGCCCCCCTCACCAGGATCAACGTGCCGGCCGCGGGACGCCCATCGGCGTCCACCACGATGCCCGTCAGTTCCTTCTCGGTCGGAGCGAGCACGATCGGGGCGAGTTCCACACGCGTCCCAGGCTCGCCCTCGATTGAAATCCTGCTGTACAGCTCTATTCCATACCCCGACGCGTTGACAGAGATCCGATGTTCCAGCTCGCCCCCCACGGGGACGACAGCCCGCATCTCATAGCGGCCCTGGGAATCGGTGAGAACCTCGGGACCATAGGGCGTCAGTCCCTCGCTCGTTCTGACGTGCAGAGCGACTCTGGCCGCAGGGATTCCAACGCCGTTCGGATCGCAGATGCGGCCCGAGACCGCCAGAGCAGGTTCCAGCGTGATTCGAACCGGCTTCTCGTCATACGCGAGGCCGGCGATCGCCGCGAGATTCTCGCGTTCGCACCGGGCGATCCACCTGCTGAACATGCTGTCCTCGGACGGCAATTGGGCTTCGAACCGGCCGACCTCGTCGGTCACCGAGTGATTCACCGCCGCTCCCGCGACGGGCCGGCCTGCACCATCGAGCACGAGCCCGGTCACCAGAGGATAGCGTCGCAGGATGATCCTCGATCTCACCGTCTGGTCCGGCGTGACGAGCACATGGTCTTTGTACGACCATGGCGAGTACCCATCGAGGCTTGTGCTGAACTCGCATGATCCGACGGGCGCGTGAATCCTCAAGACGCCATTGGCGTCCGTCTGCACGTCCTTGAAGAAATCCTGAGCCGGCTCCCAGAAATAGACGCTCAAATCGCGGATCGGCTCATTCGTTCGCTCCTCGCGTGCCTCGATCTCGATCCGACCGCCTCCGCGCAGATCGGCCGTGATCTCCGGAACACCCTGGCCCGGCTGCACCTCGAACCGGAACCTCCGATCCGCGAGCCCGCTCTCGTAAGCAGCCGAGACATCGATGTAGTGGCGACCCGGGGGGATGTCGCTGAACGCGAATCTCCCATCCCGGTCCGACACCGTCGACTCAGGGAGGTAGGGATGCGCGTGGCCGGCGTCGATCATATCCGGCTGAATGATGAGCCGTGCGCCCGCAGCCGGCTCGCCGCTGCCGGCAGCCACCACCCGTCCGCGGACCGCGGTCCCCTCCGCCAGAACCAGTCGAACATCCACCCGACCGGCCTCAAATCCGCACACAGTCATCCTGTGCGGCGTGTATGTACAGATCAGAGTCCGGCCCGGAGCCTCCACATGGAAATCGGCGCTGACGTCGGCCGCGAAGCTCTCGAAACGAAATCCGCCTTGAGAATCGGTTCTGGTCGCGAGCCACGATTCCGGACACAGAATCGGGAACTGTTCGAGTCGGCGAAGATAGG
>JBDKUU010000435.1:0-3904 GCA_039679525.1 Phycisphaerales bacterium
GCTGCTCCGGCCGTAGATCATCTTCATCATCGTGGTCTTACCGGCCCCGTTGGGACCCAGCAAGCCGAAGCAGATGCCCTCCTCGACCTCGAAGCTCAGGTCGCAGACGGCGCGTACCCCGCCGAACGCCTTGTTGACGTGTTGAACGGTTATGATCTTCATGATCCAAACACCGCAGTCCCTAACTTAACCCAGAGAGGCCCGATCCATCGCGGCCTTTTACGCATAGACCGCCGGCATAGACCAAAACCTTCGCCGTATTCTACACATCCGGCGGCCGAACGCCACAGGCAGGACAAAAACAAAGCAGTCAGCCAGCCCCAGGAAGGCCGGCAATTCCCCCAAAAAGACAGGACATCGCGAGCAGCTTTCCCGCGGCCGGAGTCTTCGATCGACTCCCCGCCGCGGACTACTCGCGATGTCCCGGTTCGATTCTATGAGATCGAGCGGCACACGATGCTGCACACAGGCCCCACGTGCGTCATCTCGATCGCTGCGTCAGGAATTACTGCTGCACGGGCTCTTCCACCGGCGGCACGAACGGAACGCCGAAGAACTGCACTTCGGCGATCTGCATCGAGTTGGCCTTGGCCTCGTCCTTGACGGTCTCGAAGACCATCTTGTACGAGGTGTAGGCCTCGGCCTGGTTGGCGATCACGTACACCGGACCGGCGGTGAGCCGCTCGGCCGGGAGGGCCAGCGTGCCGCCGCAGATCAGCGTCCACGCCTCAGCCTTGCCGTCGCTGTTGTCGACGCTGGCGATGACGTCGTTGGTGCCGTAGATCATCCACACGACCGGGTCGCGCTCGACGGCGTCATTGGCGGTGGTGATCTGGAAGCTGTCGAGGATCGAGGCGCCGAGAGCCGGGGTGACGATGAAGCCGGACTTCGTCTCGCCGAAATTCAAATACTTCGTGGCGGGATTGCCGTCGATGACCTTGGCCGGGGCTTCGGCAGCCGGATACCGGCTCTGCCAGCCGCTCTCAACGGCCTTGATCGGGTCGGTGGGCAGCAGGACGTTGGCGCCCATGGCGTCGGGCAGCATGTACATCGCGATGTCCGCGATCTGGAACAGGCTGTCGCCCTTGTTCGTCGGGAACACCATCTTGAACGACTTGTAGACGTCGAAGCTCGTGAAGGAGACCACCGGGCCGACCGTCAGACGCTCGGCGGGCAGCTCGAGGGTGCCGGAGGCGATGAGCGTCCAGTTCTCGGCGATGCCGGCGCTGTTATCGGCGCTGACGATCTCGTCGTTGGTGCCGTAGAGCTCCCAACTCGCGGGGTCACGGCCGGCGGAATCGTTGGCCGTCGTGATCACGAAGCTCTGGATCATGATCGGGGCCGCGGGGGTGACGATGAAGCCACTGCCGGCGCCGCCGCCGTTGAGGTACTTCGTGGCGGGGTCGCCGTCCAGGATCTTGGTCGGGTTTTCGGCGGCCGGATAGCTGCTGGACGTCACGATGCCGTCGCCGTCGATCGCCAGAATCACGTCATTGGGGCCCAGAATGGCGTCGGCAAAAGCGGGGCCGACCATCAGGGCCAAGACTGCCAGGGAAACCACCACTCGCTCGCATCTCATCGTCGTACTCCTCTTCTATTCCCCCCCGGGTTCCTTTAGGACAAACACACCGTCCGTCCGTTGTACACCATCCTCGTACCGTGACCGCTAGAGCCCTCGATCCATGGCTCCAATCGTGTAGTATAGGTCCCGGCCCCGCCCGGCGTCAAGCCAAATCTGGGGATGAGGAGACGTCACAGGGACAGTCTCTCGGGTTCTATCCTGTCCCCGGGGACGCCGGCGGGACTGGGAACCGGGGTACGGTCGATGGCTTTTCGAAGGAGGGGTCTCGATTGCAGTGGCGGACGTGGTTGAGACGGGGCAGGCTGTTCCGGCGGGATCAGAGGCCGGGACTCGCCCGGCCTCGCCACGCTTCCATTCTGAGCATCAGCGCCATCCATGAGGATGCCCATGATAGTGATGGGGCCGCGGCCCTGGGCCGGGGACATGAACGACTTCGACGACCGGGTGCGGGTGGACCGGCGCCACGCAAACCTCTTCCCGTGGACCGTAGTCCTCGCAGTCGATCACCATGCAGCCACCAAGCCAGAACATCGAGAGGGCAACAACCGCAGTCAGCACAACCTTTTTCATAGTCCAATCTCCCGGATCAGCGACATCGTCGGAATGTCCTGTCCAAAGAGAAAAGGCACGCCGCCGGCCGTTGGTAACGCCGACTGTTCCCCCTGCTCCCCATTCAGTACCCCACCCGCCCCCAGATGGCTTCCTGCATCCTGCGGACGTCGGCCAAGCCTTCTTCCGTCTTTGGGGCGAAGTCATGTTGCGGATTCGGCTGCTTGCCGACCTCGATCGTCTCTTTGCCCACGTACTTCCAATAGTCGCTGTGGCCGTCGGCGAAAGCGACGTTCGTGCCGTCGCCATGGCGGACAAACGGCGGGTCCCACCACCGGGGCGTGAGGTACTGAGCCGCATAGCTGTCCGGGCTGATCCGGCCCTCGTCCAGGAAGACGAGCCGACGGGCCGGCGAGGGGACCGTGATCTCGGACATCTTCTTGACCATCAGGACCGTCCGGCCCACTCTCTTGCCTCTGTTGCCCTCGAAAGTGCCGGCGGCGTCGAAACAGCCGTTCATGCCGTAGCCGGTGGAGTACGTGCGCATCTCCCCTCGCACCCCGGTCGGGCAGCGATAGACGCCCTCCGCCGCACAGTACTTGAAGAGAGCCCCGACCCGGATGGCTTCCCTTTGGATTTTGAGCGGCCGTTTCTCCCCATGTTGATAGTCGGTGGCGCAGTCGTTGCCCACCCAGCATTGTTCACCTTTGTGAGGACCATCCGTGGGCACGGGGGCCTGGGCCGCCGTATCGGGCCCCCAGAACGCTTCGCCATTGACGATCCGGTCGTCATTTTGATCGGCGTACATCATCCAGGCGAACGTGAGAGTCTTGAGATGGTTCAGGCAGACAGCGCGTTGGCCCTGCTCCCGGGCCCGATGCAGCGACGGCATCAGGACGGCCATCAAGATGGCGATGATGGCGATGACCACGAGAAGTTCGATCAACGTGAATCCGCGCCGGGCCCGTTTGAACCCCGCACGGCGGCCATGTCTTTGCGCCAGGTCGAATCCGCAGTCTCGTCTCTTCCCGCTCATGATGAAGCTCCTTTCACACAAGGTCAGGAAACTCTCTTCATCCGCACAGCCAACGAATTCACAGCACCATTGTACGACTCCGCGGAACGCAAGGCAAAGTCGATTTGGCCGGATTCCGCGGCGGGGCTCAGGTTGCCCGGTCGGAATCTTGACGGCGTCGACGCCCCGGCGTAGACTTCTGTACGTGATAGTCGCCTGCGCGTCACTGGACCCACACGGCACGAGCCGCGGCAGGTCGCCCTGCACCGCTCAGGCATGGAAAGGAAGAATCAAGATGAAAAGAGGAACGTTCCATCCGACAATGTCTCTCGCAGCGGCCTGCGTGTTCGCCCTGCTGGCGGCGTGCAGCGTCCAGGCCCAGCCCCTGAACCAGCCTCCCGAGGGCTTCACGGCCCTGTTCAACGGAAAGGACCTCGCCGGCTGGAAGGGACTGCTCAAAGGGCCGTACGACAATCCCGACAAGCGGGCCGCCCTGCCGGCCGATCAACGGGCCAGTCTCCAGAAAGAAGCCGACGAGAGCATGCGGGCCCATTGGAAAGTCGTCGACGGCGTCCTGACCTTCGACGGCAAGGGCCAGAGCCTCTGCACGGCCAAGGACTACGGCGACTTCGAAATGCTCGTCGACTGGAAGATCGAGAAAGAGGGCGACAGCGGCATCTACCTGCGGGGCGCGCCCCAGGTGCAGATCTGGGACACCGCTCGCGGCGACGTCGGCGCTCAAGTCGGCTCCGGCGGCC
>JBDKUU010000436.1:0-1503 GCA_039679525.1 Phycisphaerales bacterium
CCGTGATGGCCTTGGCCATCGACTCCAGCGAGCTGTTGAGCATCTCGGCCGTCAGCACCCCGACAATGCAGATCGTCAGGATGCACCACTCGGTCAAGTCGATGGCCAGCGCAACCCCGGCGACGACGACCATGATGCCGACGGCCAGATGGACCTGGAAGCTGCTTTGGCCGCGAACGCCGATGACGACGCCGCGGAAAGCGTCGCGGAACTTGCGGAACCAAGTGCGTTGGACGAAGCTGGGATCGGGAGGCATGGCTGGATCGGCGGTCGGTGACGGATGATGCTTGATTGTCGCGGACGATCTCACCGGATCGTCAACAGTCAACAACCATCCTTCCCCTTCATTCTAACCCAAACGCGCCGGCCGGGGGAATCTGGGCGCCATTGATATTTCCCAGCCGCGCCTTGGGCCAGAAGCGGGGCTCGATCACCAAGGCCGCGCCGACGCTGTTCCGCGCCGGGTCGACGTTGAAGCCCGCGCTGATCAGCAGCGACTCGCCCACGCGGGTGATCGTGAAGTTCTCGCCGACGTTGCCCTGGCTCCCGACGTCGATGGTCGTGCCGAACGACGAGACCCACTTCGGGCTCATCCAATACGAGTAGGTCAACGAAATGATCTTGCTGTCGATGGGCCCTTCGAGCAGCCGGAAGCCCATGTAGAGGCTGCCTCGCGGCGGCCGGTTCAGGAACGCGCCAACGGTGACGATCTTCTGCCCCTGGTCGAAGAAGTCGAAAATGCCGTCGCTGGTCAACGTCAGTTGATCCCCGACGTGCCAGGCGTAGTTGTAGTCCAACAGGCCCAGCGGCTTGCCGAAGTTGTCGCGGTCGGGATCGGGATAGAACGTCACGTTGGTGTCCAGCGACATCCAGTCGATGATGTGCTGACAATCGTTCCGCCCCCGCTTGGTCTGCCACCGCTGATCGACGCCGAGCCGCACGGCCGCCATGTCGCCGGCGATTTCCGTGCTCGGCGAGGTGACCCAATCCTGAAGGCCCGTCCGCAAGGCGTAGAGCCGCTCGTCGAACTGCGGCGGAATCAGGATCTTGCCCGGCGGCGTTCCCGGCGGCACGGTCGTCATCGACGGCACGCCAAACGTGTTCGTCATGAAAATACGCCGCCAGGCCTCGACCGAATTATCGTCCAGCGGATCGTAGAGCGGCAGCTCTTCGAGATTCTTGTTCGACTGGGCGTAAGAAAGCTCCGCCTCGAAAACCACCTTGTGGGCCAGCCCATGTACGTTGAACAGGTCGCTGTTGGCCGTCGGATCGACCGAGTACATCGGCATGCTGGCCCGAACGCCCGCCTCCCAGAACAGCCGCGTCAGTTGCTGGCCGGCCTGATCTTCGCCCCAGTACGTCGCGTCGCCGAGCACGTAAGGAACCACTTTCACGACGCCCAGCTCAATCGGCCAGTCGATCTCTTGCCGGGTCGAGAGCCGCGCGCCTTGCACGTCGTACTGCTCCCACGGCAAGTAGTTGAACGCCCCGGCCGGCCCCACG
>JBDKUU010000437.1:0-7091 GCA_039679525.1 Phycisphaerales bacterium
TCCACGCGCCTCGCGGCCGGCAAGCGAACACCTTCAGATCCAATCCATCCATCAGTATACCTCAGGTTCTCACCGTCTCATCAGATCGCTCCGGCGGACAAACCAGAACGTCCCCAGGACGTAGACGCACCACGATGTGCCTGCCGCAAGGCCGCCAATGATCCACGGCGCATCTTCCAGGGACCGGCCGGACTCGAAGAACCACAGGAAACAAGACGTGCCGGCAATCAAGACGAGGAAGGCTACTGCTTTGCGAACAGGATTCCCCGCCATGCAAAGCGTCAGCAGATTCACCACGGGCCAGGACACGATCAGGAACAACAGCCATCTCAGGGAGACCGGGTGATACCGCAGAGCGATGCCGGCGGCCTTCACTTCGGGAATCAGAGGCAATAGCAGGTTCGTCGCGAGTAAGACCAGTAAGGCCAGGCTCAGCATGAGCCCGCTTCGTGCAACAAGCGATGCGATGGCAGCAGACCACCGTTCTCTGCGGCCCTTGGCAAACGACAGGTGCGAGAAAATCGATCTATGGGATGTCTCCGATAGTGCGAATGCGAGCGATATCGCAAGATAACACCTCCAGGAAGGAACATAGCCGGCCCAGAGCGTCAATCCCAGCGCCCTTGCCAGATCGCCCTTCCACGCCAGCCTGAATCTCAGGAGTTCTTCGTATAGCGAACCGATCGCGTACCCGGCAATGCAGCCGCATCGAGATGGGGTCATCGCGTGCAACAAGCGGCTTTCGATCCAGGAGAACACGGCGTCCAGGGATTCTCCCGGCTCAGAAGCTTCTCGACAGGCGGCAAAGAGGGAAGAGTTGTGGATCTCGTCGACATACCCATCTCGCCGACGGCTGGACTGCCGTCCAAGCAGGAGCCATGTCAGCACGGTCGTGACCAGGCCGAACAGGATCACAGAGTGCGGCTCCTCGCGAACAAGAAGGGTAATCGTGGGATACAGATGTCCTGCCCAGAAACAGAGGGCGACTAGACCGCCGATCGCCGGGATCGTGCCGATGCCATCGGTGACGATCATGAGGCCCGCACAAATCAAAAAGACGGTCAGATTGAGGAAGAACGTCGCACAGAAGACCTCGCCCCAACGGCTCGCGGGGATGCCATCGCCAGGCAATGCCGCCGCGATGATCAGGCAGACCACCGGCCCGATGAGAAACACGAGTCTCCGCATCACCGATCGATGGTTCGGCAGGAACAGACCAAACGCATGACCCGCAATATGCAGCGGCATCCACGCCGCGATTTGACTGAGCGGTATGGTCACAACGACCAGCGTGGCATACAAGATCCCGTCGCGGCTCGCGAACGACGGGGCCCAAGACCGTATCTGAACCGCGGCACAGATGAGAAACGCGACAACCACGTAATAGATCCACAGGTTCACGTTCTGATAGAACAGTCTCAGATTTGCAGTCAGAATCCGCATCTTCTCACCGCCTCACCAGATCGATCCGCTTCATCATGCGATAGATGCCGAATGCAAACAGGAACCACGCCAGAAGAAGCAGCGGAATGACATGACCGAGTGAGACCGCAGCGATCCAATGCCCGTTCCCGAAGATGAGCACCAAGATGACGAGGAAGGCAGGCATGTATTGCGTCACGAATAGCAGAATCCGCCTGCCGGGCAGCGCGTCGGCGAAGAACCCGCCAATGGGAATCATGCCCGTCAGGAGCATGGCGAAGCCTAACCCCGAGGAGAGGCCCGTTCGCTCGATGGGGTCGATCCGCCACCATGCTCCAGGCATGTACGGCCCCAGATAATTCGTTGCCACAAAGCCAAGAACGATGAAGAGGACAAGAGCGCCGGCGCGACCGATCCACTCCAGGATTCTGCTCAGAAATCGCTCGCGTCTTCCGCCCGCAAGGAGCAGACTCCCGGGGAGCGGCGAATTCGGTGCGTTCCATTCCATATTGAGGCAACCGAGAACGAGGTAGGTATATCCCACCAGGGGCGAATACCAAACCATGACGGCGGAGAACAAGCCCGAGAGAGCCGCAAAGATCACAGCCGAGCGGCCTCCGCCCCCCGGCGACAGCCAGACATACAGCGTGCTCCAGAGGTGTTTGGCGATGCTTCCCTGCTCACAACTCTCCATGGTTCGCAGAAGGAATCCGTCCATCCGCACGGCTGCCACACAGTTGCGTTTGCTCGAGGCGACGGCCTGCCGATACCTGTCTCTCTGGACTGGATTGAATACGCCCGAAAACCCCAGCCACGGCCGACCACAGTAACGTCGGGACAGACTCGTCCGCCCCAGCCACAGCCACATGATTGCTGTTGTCGCAACGCTCAATGCGATCGCGGGAATCAACGAGGGAAGAGCGAAGTACCGCGATACATCCGGTAGAGGAAGAAGGCTCCCGAAGAGCAACGCGGGACCGAAGCCGACCGCGGCCATCGCAACCTTCGGGATCAGGCCGATGCGAACACCGAGGAAATAGGCTGCAAGCCCTGTGCAGAAGAAACGTAGACGGAACAGATCCGATGGGATATCCGGCGATGGCCAAACCAGCGATACAACCAGGACAGCGACGAACCCCGCGACAAAAAGGAGATTCTGGAGAACAGCTCGATATCCCGGCAGACAAAAAGCGAATGACTTGGAAAGAGTCTCCATCTGTACGGCAGACACAATCAAGCCGATGAGGCAAATGAGGATCATTCCGGCAAGAGGCGCGTCCGCGGAAGCACTGGCAAATGGCGCCATCTTGAAGACGCCGGCGTCCACCATATAGAACCGCAGGCACAACCCCACGGCCAAAGGGACCGCGACAATGACATAGAAGAACCACAAGGCTCGATATTGCTGAAGCAATCTCAGATTCACCAACAGGGCTCTCATGAATCACCTTTGCACAGGCCGTGTCATCGCCTCTCACCCACGACAAGCCGATAGATGTCATCCACTGGGAGCGACTGAATCTCGGCTTCGCAGTCGATGGAGCGGGCGGCTTCCTCGATGGATTGGGGCGACTGGTCGCGGAGCGTCAGGAGGGCTTCGGAGCCGTTTCGCTGGCAATCCAGGACTCCTGCGAAGGGCAACTGAGCGGGCAACGGGCCGTGAAGGGCCGTCAGGCGAACCCTTGCGTATTGCTCGCGGAGGTCGTCGAAGGCGGTGTCGCGGATGATTCGGCCGCGGTCCATGATGATCACGTGGTCGATCACCTTCTCCACGTCGGAGAGGATGTGCGAGGAGATCAGGATCGTGCGGTTCTCGGTCTGGATCAGCTCCAGCAACAAGTCGAGGAAGCGGGCTCTCGCGATCGGGTCGAGGGCCGAGGCGGGTTCGTCGAGGATCAACAGGTCCGGCTCGAAACCGATCGCGATCAGGATCGCCACCTTCTGCCGCTCGCCCGGCGAGAGCGTGCCCGCGCGGGCCTTCTCGTCCACTTCGAAATCCGCGATATACCGCCGCTCCAGGTCCTTGTTCCAATTCGGATAGTACGCCGCGACATAGCGGAGGAGCTGGCCCACCGTCATCCAGTTGAGCAGCTCGCCCTCCTGATGGACGTAACCGATCCTCCCCAGCTCTTTCGGGCTCAGGTCCCGGGCCGGGCAGCCGAACGTCTCCACCTTCCCCTGGTTCGGCAGATACAACCCGATGATCGTCCGAAGCAGCGTGCTCTTGCCCGCGCCGTTGGCCCCGAGCAGGCCGATGATCCGCCCCGGCTGGACCGCCAGGTCCACGCCATCGAGGGCCCGCGTGCGGCCGAACGCCTTGGAAACCGCCTCCATCCGAATGATCGCGCCGTTGTCATTCATTCTCTTGCCTCCGCATCCTGGAATCATACTTGTGATAGAGTTTCGTCAACAGGTCCCGAGCCTTCTCCTCGGGAATTCCGAGCTGAATGGCGGTCACGACCGCCCTGGTCAACGCTTCCTCCAGCAGGTCCGCCTTCGTCCGACTGGCTTTCTCCTTGCCGAGCCCCGCGACGAACAGCCCGACTCCGCGGCGGCGGTCCAGCAGCCCTTCCATTTCGAGCAGGCCGTACGCCTTGCTGATCGTCATCGGATTGACGCGAAGCTGCATCGCCAGGTCCCGCACCGAGGGGAGCTGCTCGCCTTCGCGCAACTGCCCCGCCATGACCTGCCGGCGGATCTGGTCGATCACCTGCCGGAAGATCGGCTGGCCACTGTGATGGTCGATCTGCAACAGCATGGGCCGCGTCGGTCTCCTCGCATAACCGTATTATTGTAGTAATACAGTATACACCGGGCATGATGAAGCATCAACAGAGAATCCGGTCGTCGTGCTGTTTTTTTCCGGAAGGTCTTCTCCCATCGATTGCGTCTGCGCATGCATGGACGCGGCGAGGCAGAACGTCATATTCTGCCTCGCCGCGTAAGAACATCATCAGTGAGAAGGGTCCTTCACTTCCCGGTGCGCTGGTTCACCCAACTGGTTATGAGATTCAAAGCCTCGGGATTGACGGTCTCGGAGAGCTGGAAGAACTCGGAGACATCGCCGGTCTGGCACTTCTGAAACAGGTGGTTCATGTCGGGCAGGATGCGAATGCACGTGGCCGGGTCGTCCTTCTGCGTCAGGCAGGCCTTCAGCCCCTCGGCATTCTCGTTCGGCAGCACGAGGACATCCTTGGCGCCCCAGAGCGCCAGCGTCGGGCATCTCACCTTCCTCAGATCCGGCTGCGGATCATAGGTCATGTGGTCTCGCGCCCAGGGTGTGCAGAGCATATCGACCTCCTGTTTCGTCTCCTCGGCGGACTGGTTCTTGCGGGCCACCATCTCCTGCACCTTGCGGCGAAGCTCGTTGGGGTCGGACGAGTTCTTGAGGACCCCACAGAGCTCGCGGACGCCGTCCAGTTCCTTCGCGATCTGCTCCGGCGGCGTGCCCGCCCGACGAAGCATGCCTTCATTCTGAAGGAGAATCATCTCATCGGCCGGAGTGCATGGGGCCGCCAGCAGAACGATGAACGCAATGTCGGACGACCTCGCGGCCATCATAGCGGCGATGACGCCTCCGGCGCTGTGCCCGAGCAGCCCGATCCGACGGGCATCGATCTCAGGTCGGCCCTTGAGGAACTCCACTCCGCAGTGGGCGTCGTCGCAGTAGCCCTGGTAGTCGGTCAGAATCCAGTTTCCGGTGGATTGGCAGACGCCACGGTCGTCGACCCGCAGGACGGCAATGCCGGCGCGGGCCAGGGCATCCGCCAGAACGGCGAACGGTTTGAGCGGACCAATGGATTCGTCGCGATCCTGCGGTCCCGAGCCCGTGATCAACAGGACAGCCGGGTGCGAGCCCTGCCCCTCGGGGATGGTCAGCGTGCCTGCCAGGCGGACGCCCGCCCCGGTGTTGTCATAGACCACCTGCTCTTCATGGTAGGGCTTGACCCCGGAGTCCCCCTGGGCGTTCGTCATCGCGCCGGGCAGGAGCAAAAGGGTCGTCATCATCAGCGTTGTCGACTTCAGGGCCAGTTTCATGGGGGGTTCCTTTCTTTGGGGTCTGCACTTGTCACCTACCCTTGAGTCGTGTCTATTCACAGAATATTGCAGTCCGTGGAGCGTTCCGAAGGGGACTGGATCTTGATGTCACGCCACGGGGCAGGTACCATGCCTGACAGTTGAGCGGCATGAGGATCTATGACGGAGACGACAATCCAGGAACCGTTGGGACTGCCCAAGGGCAGCGTCCGGGCGATCGCCACCCTCGTGACGGCCGGCTGTTCGTGGGGACTGTTGTTCACAGGCGGCCCCGTGCCCGACTACGTCCTGGACCTGCTCCTGACGATCATCGGCTATTATTTCGGATTCCGGCACAAAGCCCGCGAGGCCGGCGGGCGCGTCTCCGAGACATCCGTCAAATCTCCGAAGCCGCTGGGACTGCCGGGTGGGACCATCCGCATGATGTTGATCGCCGGCTTTGGCGTCAGCACGGCGATTCTCTATTCACGAGGGCAGCTTGGGTCGCCCGCCTATCTGGAGTTCTTCCTCATTCTCGCAGGCCTGATCGCAGGATACTTCTTCTCTCGCCTGTTCGCAGGAATCGCAGGCAGTCGCACGGGCCGCCTGATCAATCACGCCAAAGGCCTGATCGTCCTCTTCGCGACGATCCAGTTGGCGGTTCTCTTGCTGGCCGGCCACGCGATGCAATCGCCCCTGGGCCTGGCCATGGCCTGCCTCATCAGCTTCTACTTCGGCTCGCGATCGTGAGCGTCTCGCCCGTCACGCGGCCGGTGGGTTCGACGCCTCTACAGGCTGAGTCGCCGGACGACGATTCGCCCGCAGTCCAGCCACGATCAGCACCACGCCCAACGCTCCCAGGAGGAATCCTGTCAACGGGCTGGCGTCCGCCGGGCCGTTGAGGAATGGCGCCGCAGCGAGGTACTTGATCGGGACGGCTGCCCCTTCGGCCGGCAATGTCGCAACGTTGTACACCTTCTTGCGGTCCAGGCTCCCGGTATAGTCCTTGCCGTTGACTGAGAATCGGTAAGCGATCCGATAGTTGTAGTCCATTCTTTCCGATGTCTCGCTCACAACCTGCTCGACCTTGGTGACCGTGGCCTGTGCGGCCGTGCCCGCCACCTTGACCGCAAACGCCTGCACGCCCAGAAGGACCAAGAGCACCCCCACTCCCATCAGGATGAACCGCGTCGATCCGCCCTTTTTCACAAGACGTCC
This sequence comes from Phycisphaerales bacterium, assembly GCA_039679525.1. Taxonomy (GTDB): domain Bacteria; phylum Planctomycetota; class Phycisphaerae; order Sedimentisphaerales; family Anaerobacaceae; genus PLanc-01. The sequence continues at coordinate 6,658 of JBDKUU010000437.1, forward strand.
TTTCGTCAAGAACCGGGCCCCCACGACAGCCTCGACAAGTCGCGAGGCGACGCTGCCTCGCCGGCCGAACCGTCGAGGGCGAGACAGTGGATGTATTCTACCCTATTTGGCCCCATGCCGCCAGAGGAGTCTTCGAATTCACGAGAATGGAGAATGGAGGCCGCTAATGCGCTGCGAGCAGATCGATATAGGCCTTGTCGACGAGTTGGTCCTCGGAAATGCCAAGCTGGGTCATCAAACGCCGGGCCGTGACCAGCCCCTCGGCGACGTCCTGGCCCTCGGACAGGACGACCTCCAGCTCCACGAAATCGCCCAGCCCTTCGACGCGGTCCAGGTGCACCCGCGTTGGGCCGATGAGATAGAGCGTGCGACGCTTGCGAACGACGCCTCGGACTCCGGGAGCGAGGGACAAAGCGTTCTGGAGGCCGTCGGGG
>JBDKUU010000438.1:0-5283 GCA_039679525.1 Phycisphaerales bacterium
CTGTACGTGAAGATCGACAACACGAAGCTGCTTTACGACGGGGATGCGGCGGACCTCGGACGAGTCGGCTGGCAGGCGTGGAACATCGACCTGTCCGCCGCGGGCAACGTCGGCAATGTCCGTTCGCTGACGATCGGCGTCGAGGGCTCCGGGGCGGCCGGCAAGCTGTATATCGATGATATTCGGCTGTACCCCAAGGCCCCCGAGTACATCACGCCGGTCCAGCCGCCGGCCGCGAACCTGGTGGGCTACTACAAGCTCGACGAGGGCTCCGGCACCCGTGCCGCGGATTCCTCCGGCAAGGGGCACCATGGGACCGTGACCGGAAGTCCGGAATGGGTCGCCGGCATGGTCGGCGGCGCACTGAACTTCGGCGGGGACGGGGATTTCGTCGATATCGGCAATCCCGCAGATTGGCCCGCCGGGCTCGAGCCTCGCAGCATGACCGCATGGCTCATGACGGAGGATCTCACCGCCACGTGGCATTTCGCCGTCTCCTACGGCTCCCCGAACACGGATCAGGCGATGTTCCTCGGCCTCAACGGGACCACGCTCTACGGCGGCGGTTACGGCGACGATGTTTCGATAGCCAACTTCTGGGAGACGGGCGTCTGGCATCACGTCGCGTTGACCTACGACGGCGTCACGGCCCGGCTGTATGCGGACGGCGTCGAGGTGGCCTCGGCCGCCAAGGCCTGGAATCTGATCAAGAGCCATGCTCGCCTCGGGCAGCAGGTGAACGAGTTGAACGAGTTCTGGGACGGAGCGGTCGACGACGTGCGAATCTACAATCACGCACTGTCGCCCGCGGAGGTGGCGGGCCTGGCCGGACAGACCAAGCCCAGGCACAAGCCGTTCTAAACAGATGAAGTGCGGACAGTCGACGGCGCGAGACCCGAATGGTCTCGCGCCGTCGGTTCTTGGATCATGGCAGGACACGGCGTGCGACGCGCGGCCTCCGCGGTCATCGAATGCTGCGGCTGGCTTGGGTCGACGATGTCGTGCGTCGCAAGTCATTCCTGATCCTTGAATGGGCGGATGCAGTCGATGTTGTCGCCTCTCGCGAGTGGCGAAATGGGGATGTCGCGAAAGATCCTGGGTTCCCGCTTTCGCGGGAATGACGGAGCCGGTCCCGTGCTTCGGTCAACCGATGAGCGGCCAGCGCAGCCCATCGATCGTCAAGAAACGCGGGTTCGCAGTCTCGGGACGCTCAGGCGCCGGGGCCGGGACGCAGAGACCTGCGGAGCGCGGCGGCCTTGTCGAAGATCTCTTCTCTCGTGATGCCCGCTTCGTCGTACATCGCGAAAATATTGTCGTCCGGCGTCTCCGGCGGCACCGTGTGGGACGCGGCCAGGATGTAGCCGCCGCCGTCGGCGGTCATCCCTTCGAGCAGCTCGGCCGTGGCGCTACGCACCTGATCGGCCGTGCCATGGGGCAGAAGGTCCTGGGTATCCACGCCGCCCATGAAGGCGAGCTCTCTGCCGAACTCCTTCTTCAGTTCGAGCGGGTCCATGCCGGGACAATTGCATTGGATCGGATTCAGCACGTCGATGCCGATCTCGATCAGGTCGCCGATGATCGGACGGATGGCGCCGCAGGAGTGGAACGCCACGTAGATGCCGCGTCGCTTGCCCACATCGGCGTTCTCCTTCAAGAGCGGCTTGATCATCTCTCGCCAGGTCCCGGGGCTCATGAGCATGGACTGCTGGCCGCCGACGTCGTCGCCCAGCCAGAGCCAGTCCAGGTTGAATCGCTGGCATGCGGTCTCGGAGAGCGCGATCGAAAACTCCGTGCATCGTCTCATCATGTCACGCGTCAGGCCGGGATTCAGCACGATCTCGGTCAGCGTCTTCTCCATCCCGCGGAGACGCCAGTACATTTCGAACACACAGGGCGAGACGTCGCAGCCGACGAAGTAGCGGTCCGCGGACAGCATCGCGGGCTTGAGCAGGTCGACGAGCGGATCGACTCGATCGAACGGGAATCGATACTCCAGGACCTGCTCGTTCCCGGCGTCCGCGAGAGGGTACCGGGAGATCTGGTTGAAGCCGTCCGTGCGGGTCCACTCGATCGACCAGTCGTCCACGTGCGACTGGCCGTCCCGCTCGTGCACGATTCCCTCCATGGCGTGGTTGTTGCTCACCCACGCCTGACGGACGTCGTCGCCCATCACGGAAGGGACGTGCTCGGCGGGAATCTCCAGCAACTTGCTCAGCCGGCGTCGGGTCTGGGGATGGTACCACATGAAGATGGGCACCCGGTCCACGGGGTCTCTCTGCAAGGCCCGATGCACCCGCTCTTTCGAGGTCATCATGGCGATCCCTCCGTCTTAAGGCTTCTTGTCAGGCTGCGGCGCCTTGGCTTCCGCCTCCTGTCTCTTCTGATGGCCGGCCGCGATCAGATCGGCGATGTCGTAGCCCAGCGGCTTGCCCGCCTCGTACTTCTGACGCGCCGAGACCAGGGCCTCCTCCACGCCTGGCGGCACAGCGCCGTTCTCGCCTGCCTTCTCGGCTGGCAGCCACCAGTTCATCCGCTCGCTGTAGCACCAGACGTACTCGTCCGAAGTCGTCATCGCGTAATAGACGTTGTGCTCGAAGAACCTGAGCTGTTGCTCCGGCGTGAGGTAGTGGCCGGTGGTCGGGACCGTGCGTCTTCCCAGGGCCTGGTCGATGTAGAGGGCCATGCCCGCCTGGACCTGGGCGTTGTACTTTGCCCGCAGGTTCTCGGGGACCAGGGCCAGAGCGCGCTGGCGGATCAGGTGGTAGGCGCGGTAGAACTCGCCTGGGTTTTCGTAATAATAGGCGGACTCGTTGCCGTCGATGAAGACGGTGCCCGGCGAGGCGCCTTCGAGCATGCCCATGTAGAACGCGGCCAGCAGCGGCATCCACTGCTTTTGCAGTCTCTGCTCGCGGACCTTGGGGTCGGGCTCATCCACGATGTCCCCATAGAGGCCCAGCTCGAAGAAGCTCAGGATCGCCAGTCGCGGCATATGCTCCTGCAACGCCGTGATGAGCTGCCGGCCACGGTGGCGCACCTGCGCGTTGAGCTCGTCGAACGATCGATCCTTGTACTGGCCCGGGTATACCCACGGATCGTCGCCATACGGCTCCGGATCGAAGCACACGCCCACGCATCTGCCGCTGTGCATGGCCAGCGAGAACAGCTTCACGTTCTCGATAATGACCTTCCATTGGTCGTCGTTGAACCAGTCCATTTTCCACTGGTTGGCCGCGTAGAGCGTCAGGAAATTGTCAGAGAACTTCTGCCACTGGATCTGGGCCAGCGTCTCCAGTTGCGGCTGGAAATCGGCTTGCTTCCACGGCCGCACATCGAACGCGTGGTTGAACCCGTCCGTGCGGAAGATGATGCCGTCGAACGGACGCTTCTCCATCTCGCGGATGTTGTCCCGCACGAAGCCCGGGTACGGCACGTCCCATCCGTATTCGATGATCTTCTTTCGCGGACACGGCTGCGCGGACAGACGCTCCGGCAGCAGAAGGGACAGCGCGGTCAGCACGAGAATCATGGACAGCGCACGCGTCTTGAACATGGGCAGACTCCTTCTCTGAGAGGGTCCATCAGTCACATCCATGAAGCCGAAAAAGCCCGCGTCGTGCGGCCTCTATTCTTGCACGAGCAGCTCATAGTGGCGAGGCTTCGGCTGCGCCGTCTGTCGTTGCAGAGCCACGAGGTCGGCCTCGACGGCGTCCAGCGCCTCGACGGCCTGGGACAGGTGCGGCAGCGACTGCTGGCCCAACGCCACCTGCAACTCTCGCCAGCGGGCCGCGTGGACGTTGTTGTGTTTCAGCGTCAGGTCGTGCACGGCCTGAGCCTGCTTGACCATCGGCGTGGCCAACTCTGCGAGGTTCAACCCGTCCTCCAGTTGCTGCCGCGAGAAAGTCCCCACTTCTTCGCCGTCGATCTTGAGCAGGTACTGCTTGCCCTTGAGGCCGGTCACCTTGAGCGGCTGCCAGTCCACGGCCTGGAAGAAATCGGAGCTCTGCATGGCCAGCTTCGTCACCGCATCCTTCATATCCACCGGCATGGGCAGCGACTTGTCGTCCTGAGTCCAGGACAGATTCCCGGCCGCCTTGATCTGCGAAACCGCCGTATTCTCGGCCTTCACCGCTTTGGCAGCCTCCGCGTCAATCTCCACGGCCGTGACCGTCGCGGGGGCGTTCCAAGCCTTGAGCAGGGCCTTGGCCATCAGCAGATGGCCGGCGGGGCCGGGGTGAACCCGGTCCGCGATGATCTTCTTGGCGGTCTCGGCGTCCGTCGCTTTGGCCTTCTCTAACTCTGCGACCAGGGACGTGTTGAGGTCCGCTGCGAGGCAGTTCCGCTGCTGGGCCAATTCCTTCACAAACTGGCCGTAGCGCACGAGGACGGCGTTGTACCCTCCCTCGAAGTTGGCCGGCCTCGTGACATCGTCGAAGGGCGACGGCTGAATCAGCGTCAGCCGGATGCCGGGCAGGGCGGTCTTGACGCTGTCCAGGATGTGTCGATAGCCGTTCGAATAGGTTTCGAAGATCCCGGCGTCGAAGGCCCGGTAGCTGCCGTCGTTCATCCCGAGCATGATGGTCATGACCGTGGGCTTGTAGGCGAACACGTCGCGGGGCAGCCGCAGATCGATGGGGCCGGCCCAGCCGCCCGTGACCCGGTCGCCGCCGACCCCGGAGTGAACGAAACTGACGTCGAGTTGCGGAAAGCGGGTCACGACATAGGTCTCGGCGTACGTCGTGTAGAGCCGCTGCTCCGTGATGCTGTCGCCGTAGAAGACGACTCGGTCTCCATCCTTCAAATAGAAGCCGTTCTGTGCGGCGGCGGCGACGCCGACCATCGATACGCAGGCAAGCCAAACGACAAGGACCGCTCTCAAAGACTTCATAATCACCTCACAAACCATGCACCAGATAGATCGGACACATCGAACCAATGTCACGAACACTACGCCACGGCCGAACGCATGTCAAGGACATGCAGATTCCTGCCAACGCGTCACTCGCCTGCGAGGGCGGAGACTGCTTCCAAGGTCACCGAGGCTTCGGTCAGGCCATCGGCGGTGGCCGTGACAGTGATTCGGCCGGAAGCCGCTTTCGCCTTGACCATGGCCACGCAGCGGCCCTGGAAGGCCTTGCGCTGCGAGGCCTGGAAGGGCTCGTGGCTGGCGATGGACCCGCTGTCCACAGCGGCCAGGATGCCCGGGCCTGTGATCTTGAACGTGATCAGGTCGGCCGCCGTCGGAACCGGCACGCCTCGGTCGTCGACCACCGCGACCTCCACTGT
>JBDKUU010000439.1:0-5418 GCA_039679525.1 Phycisphaerales bacterium
CGACCAGAAGACCAGGCACGTCACATCCTCGGGCCGCAGCGACACGACGTATCGTTTTCCGCCGAAGGGGTGCACGACGCCCGCGAACCCCTCGCGCACCCGGCCCATGAACCAGCGTCCATAGAAGGCCGGCACATCCGTCCGCCGCGATACCGAGATGATTCGTTTGGCCACAGGCTGCTCCATTCCCGTCATCCGCGACAGACCATGTCATAGACGACGGACAACATCACTCCTATAATACCGCCAGTTTGCCCGACGTGTTTGTCTGAGAGACTCGAAACAACAGGAATCTGCAAGGAAGGGACGAATCATGAAAACATGGATTTCTTCAAAGGCGACGTTGCCTCTGCTGTCTATCCTGCTCGCGTTGGCCGGGGTTTCGTGCCGGTCCGAGGACAACGCGGTGGATGTCACGGGCGAGCCGTACCGGCTCGATACGCCGCTGCTGTCGCGGTCGATCAGCTTTGAGAACCCCACCGGCGAGCCGGGGCAGGGGGGCAAGGCCGCCAGCAATCTCGGGCCGGGACGCAAAGGCGCGCCCGCGATCAATCTCATGGCCGGCAAGGACGTTCAGCTCTGCGACATCAAGGGCCCCGGCACGATCCGACACATCTGGATGACGACGGCGAACAATCCGACGAACCTCCGCAGCCTGGTCATTCGGGCCTGGTGGGACGGGCAGACGCATCCGAGCATCGAGTGCCCCATCGGCGATTTCATGGGCTTCGCGCACGGCAAGGTGACGGGCTATTTCTCCGCGGTGCATTCGCTCGGCCGCAACGCCGGGATGAACCTCTGGCTGCCGATGCCGTTCGTGAGCGGGGCGAAGATCACGCTGACGAACGAGGGCAAGGAGGACGTGCCGTTGTTCTACCAGGTGGACTACACGATCGGCGACGAGCACAAGGCCGACGTCGGACGGCTGCACGTGCTGTTTCGCCGGGAGAACCCCACGACGGAGAAGCTGGATTTCGAGCTTCTGCCCAAGCGGACCAATCCCGGCCGCTACATCGGCGCGGTGATCGGAATCCGCAACCTGCACCCGGCCCAGTGGTGGGGCGAGGGAGAGATCAAGATCTTCATGGACGGCGACAAGGAGAACCCCACGATCGTCGGCACCGGCAGCGAGGACTACGTGGGCCTGTCCTCCGGCATGCAGCAGACGCCGTACTTCTACAACGGCTGCAGCCTGGACGATCGGAACTTCGTCTCGATGTACCGCTGGCACCTGCCGGACCCGATCTATTGGAAGAGCGAGGCCCGGATCACGATTCAGCAGATCGCGTACCAGAACGGCCTGGCCGAGACCCGCGACGACTGGTCCGCGGCCACCTTCTGGTACGAGCCGATCCCGAGCGCCCCGCTGCCGGCGATGCCCGACGTCGCGGCCCGCACGGCGGATATATGGGAAGAAGGGAAGTGAGTGGGAAGAGCGAAACAAGTGTGAAGTTTGAAGTGTGAAGTGATCAGGAGACATCCGCATCTCGGCCCTGTCACTTAAAACTTGACACTTCGCACTTCAAACTGCTTCATAGTCCCTGACGGGCACGGGACAAGTGGACTGCCCGCGATTGATTTGTCACGATGAGAAAGGAAACAACATGCTGCGTAGGACACTTCTGATCGTATCGGCGGCGTTGGTGGTCGCGGGCTGCCAGAAATCCGCGGAGAAGACCGGTTCGCCGGCCAAAGCAGGCGTCCAAGCCAAGGTCACCAAGCTCTTTAACGGCAAGGACCTCACCGGCTGGGAGGCCGCCGGCGGCGCGAAATGGGTCGTCGAGAAGGGCCATCTTGTCGGCACGCAGGGCGAGAAGAACGCTCCGGGCGACCTGTTCACCCAGGCCTCGTTCCGCAACTTCGAGGCGACGGTGACGTACCGCTGCGAGTGGCCGTGCAACAGCGGCGTGTGGTTCCGCTTCCAGAATCCGGGCAAGGCCTACCAGGCCGACATCCTGGAGTACACAAATCCGGTCGCCTACTCCGGATCCCTGTATTGCCCCGGCTACAGCAAGCTCTTCCTGGCCGCCAATACGGACAAGACCCTGGAGAATCACACCGGCTGGAACACCATCAAGATCCGAGCCGAAGGCGATCATCTCCAGATCTGGCTCAACGGCAAGCAGACCGCCGACGTCCACGACACGACGAGCGATTCCGGCAAGATCGGCTTTCAGGTTCATCCCGGGGCCGACTTCGGTCCGATGAAGATCGTCGTCCGCGAGGCGCTGATCGAAGAACTGTAACAGATGTGAGATCCGAATCGCAGAAGCTCAAAGGGCCGGGACGCAAGACATTGTCCAGCATTCCGGTTCTTTGAGCTTCTTCTTTTTGCACCCGTCCGCACCACGTCAATCGCAGGGACGCGATCCCGGCTCTTCAGGCTTCGTCCCCTCGCGGAGTTTTTCCCACGGTCTGCCTCGCAGAGCCATGTTCAACCCCTGGCTCTCCAGGGTGAAGAAGCTGTCGAAGGCCGGCAGGCGGTAGTTGAGGAGCTGCTTGATCGTGCCCAGGGTCTCGGCGGAGAGACAGGACACCTCCGCGGCCATCGTCGCGACCGCACGATCCAACTCGGAGGGCTCCACAACCTCATCGAGCAGTCCCAGCTTGAACGCCGAGTAGGACGACATCTCCGCGGTGCGGGTCACCAGCTTGTTGGCCCGGCCCAGTCCGACATAAGCCGGCAGCAGATACAGGAGCCCCGCTCCCGGAGGCATGTCGCAGTCCCGCTCCTGGTTGTGGAACGTCGTGTCCGACGTGGCGATCCGCTGGTCGCAGGCCAGTCCGATCCCGAGGAACGACAGCAACACGTCGCCCTGGAAGACCATGATCACCGGCCGCTTCACCGCCCGCAGCCACCGGATCAATCCGACGAACACGTTCTCTTCGCGAGCCATCGCCGTCCCGGAGACGGAGGCGGGTCCGCACAGCGAGGCGCGATCCGGTCCCTGCATGCCCCCCAATCTCTTGAGAAAGTCGCCGCACCGCGCGGGCGAGAAGCACCGGCCCGTGCTCCAGAGCGCCAACGGCCGGCCCACGCAGTGACGGAGGTCCTCCAGAAGGTATCGAAAGCATTCGACCGCGTTCGGCTCGTCGGCCATCGTCAAGACGTGGTCGCTGAAGCGAATCACGTCGCCCCACTCGAGTTGCTCGAAGCCCAGAAATGGCTTGAGAATGGAGAGATCCGGTTTCTTGAACATACTCATTGTCCTTTCAGTGTTTCTCGGTTTTCCGCGTCGTCAGATCGTAGAGAATGGGGACTACGATCAGCGTGAGGACGCCGGAGACGAGGATGCCGCCGACCGAGGCGATGCCCACGCCGGTCCGCAACTCGGCTCCGATCCCGTGGCTGGTCGCCAGGGGCAGCATTCCCAGAATGGCCGCCACGGTGATCATGACGACCGGGCGGAACTGCTCGCACGCGGCGGCGATCATCGCTTCGTGACGGGGGACGCCCTGGCGGATGTGAACGTTGCATCCGTCTACGATCAGGATCGCGTTGTTCACGACGATGCCGATCAGCATGACCATGCCCATCAGGGCGAAGATCGAGAGGCTCTCGCCCGTCGCCGCGAGGGCCCACATCACGCCGATCAGCCCCAGCGGCACCGTCATCATGATCAGCCAGGGCTGCTTGTACGATTCGAGAATCGCCGCGAGACTCAGGATCACCAGGACGATGGCGATCACGCCCGCCTCGCCGAACGCGGCCACCGCCTCGGCCATCTTCTCGTACATGCCGGAGAATTGATAATCATACCCGGGCGGGAAATGCCCCTCCGAGTCGATCGTCTGTGAGATCCTGTTGACCGCGGTGCCCAGCGCCAGCTCGGGCTTGAGGTTCGCGAACATCTTGGCGACGCGGCGTTTGTCCTGCCGGGTGATCTGGACGGGCGCCACGCGGCGCTCCACATCGGCCAGGTTCGACAGCAGGATCGGCTGGCCCGGGGCTCCCGGGAAAAGGAACTGCTCGACCTGGTCCCGCCCCTGCTGGTCCGCCAGCTCGACGACGATGTCGTAATTGCGGTCGCCGCGTTTGAAGGCGCCCGCCTCGATGCCCTCGAGGTTGGCCCGCAGGGCCATTCCGAGACTGACCGCGGGCACGTTGAGATCCGCGAGCACGGCCCTCTTGGGGACGATGGCCATCTCGGGCTTGCCGGCCCGAACTGTGGTGTCGGCGTCCTTGATCCCCTGCATGCGGCCGGTGCGCGTCTGCGTCTCGACCGCCAGGCGGTTGAGAGTGGTCAGCTCGTCGCCGGCGATCTGCAGCTCGATGTCCTGGTTCTGCCCGCCGATGATCGCGGGCTGCGTGACGGTGACGATACACTCCGGATAACCGGCCAGACGCTTTCGGATCTCGTTCTGGAGGTCCTCGATGGTGAGGGCTCGCCGGTCGCGTTCGGAGAACGTCAGCAGCAACTGGGCCAGATAGACGCCCTGTGTCGATTGGCCGACCACGCCTTCGACTTTGCCGATGGAACTGAGCACGTGCGTCAGCTCGGGCACGTCCTTGAGCCTTTCCTCGACCAGGCGGACTCGCTGAATCGTCCGGTCGAGGCTGTACGACGTGGGGTACTCCAGTTTGACGAAGGCCCTGGCCTGATCGGTGTTCGGGACGAAGTTGAATCCGACCCGGTCTCCCAGGGACATCGCGTGAACGAGCATGCCTATCGTGAGGACCAGGATCGCCGCGGCCACGATGCGGTGCTTCTCGTTGAACGTGAGGATCCGGCGATAGCCTGCAATGACCCTGTCCAGCATGCGGTTGAATCCGGTCTCCATTCGGTGCAGGATGCCCCTCTGCTGATCCTTCGCCGGCTTCAGCAGGATCGCGCACAGGATCGGAGTCAGGGTGAACGAGATGAACAGCGACACCGCGGTCATGATGAGCATGGTCCAGGCCAGAGGCCTCATGAACTGGCCGACGACGCTGCCCATCATCGCGATCGGAAACAGCACGACGATGTTCGTGCCCGCGCTGGCCACCACCGCGATGGCGACTTCTCTGGCGCCCAGGCGGGCCGCTTCTTTCGGATCGCCCGTGGTCTTGAGCCGCGAGACGATGGACTCCAGGACCACGATGGAGTTGGTCACGAGGATGCCGACCGACAGGCCGATGGAGATCAGCGTCGAGGTGTTGAGCGTATAGCCGGCCAACTGCATGAAGAACAGGCCGATCACGATCGTCAGCGGCATCGTGATCGCGACCACGAGCGTCGCCCGGACGTTGTAAAGGAAGAAGAACAGGATCGCGGCCGTCAGGAGGATCCCTTGCCCGACGTTGCTCCAGGCGCTCTGGACGGAGGCCTCGATGAAGCGCCCGTCGTCGGTGACCCAGATCAACTCCATGCCGCCGGGCAGTTGCTCGTTCAACTTGTCCACGGCCGCCTTGACGCTGTTGACCACCTTCACCGCGTT
>JBDKUU010000440.1:0-2565 GCA_039679525.1 Phycisphaerales bacterium
CCAACAGGCTCTCGCGGAATCCGGAGTACGTGAACGCCTCGCTGGACGCGGTGGCCCACCTGTTCGGCCGGAACTTCTACAACCGATCATACGTCACTGGCCTGGGCCACGATCGGGCCATGCGTCCGCACGATCGCCGCTCGGGCGCCGACGGCATCGACGCCCCCTGGCCCGGCTACGTCGTCGGCGGCGGCCAATCCGCCACCGGCTGGCACGACGACCAGGAGGACTACCGGACCAACGAGATCGCCATCAACTGGCAGGCCGGCCTGGTCTACGCCCTGGCCGCCTTCACGAGCGGCGGACGATGACAAACGTGAAGCGTGTAGGGTGGGTTCTCAACCCACGCGTCTCTTGAGGTCCCATGAAGATCGTCGTCGCAATGGATTCCTTCAAAGGCTCGGTGACTGCGGTTCAAGCCTGTGACATCGTCGCCGAGGCGATCCGATCGCAAATGCCCGATGCGATTGTCGTCACCAAGCCGATGGCCGACGGCGGCGAAGGCACCGCCGTGACGTTGATGGCCGCCGCGGGCGGCGAATGGATCCCCGTCGACGTCATGGGGCCGCTGCCCGAAATGCGGGTGAATGCAGGATTCGTCTGGCTGCCGGACACACGCACCGCAGTCGTCGAAATGGCGACAGCCAGCGGCCTGCCGCTCTTGAGGCCGGATCAGTACGATCCTTTGAAGACCACCACCTACGGCACAGGCCAACTCATCCAAGCCGCCATCGATCGCGGCGCGGAGCAAATCCTGCTCGCCATCGGCGGCAGCGCAACAGTCGACGGCGGCGTCGGAGCGGCGATGGCCCTGGGCTGGCGGTTTCTCAATGTCGAAGGGCGGGAAATCGGCCTCGGCGGCGGGACATTGTCCGAGATTCACGAGATTCTCCCGCCGGTATCGGAAGGCCGGAGGCCGGAGACCGCAGGCGGCAGGGACCTCCAGCCTCCAGCCTACAGCCTCCCGCCCATCAGAATCCTGTGCGACGTGGACAACCCCCTCTGCGGCGAGCACGGCGCGGCCTGCGTCTACGGCCCGCAGAAGGGTGCGACGCCGAGGATGGTCGAGATTCTGGACAAAGGCCTGTCACATCTGGCGGAGCGAATCAAAGATCAACTCGGCATGAGCATCAGAGATCTGCCCGGCGCAGGAGCGGCGGGGGGCCTGGCCGCCGGAGCCGTCGCATTCCTGGACGGCCGCCTGATCTCCGGCGTCGATGAAGTCATCGTCCAAAACCGCCTGAAGGAAGAACTCGCCGATGCCGACTGGGTCATCACAGGCGAAGGCCGATTCGACACGCAGTCTCTTCGGGGCAAAGTAGTCTCCGGTGTAGCAAGAGCCGCCCGCGAAGCCGGCGCGAAGGTCGCGGTCATCGCCGGGCAAGTCCTCCTCCCGCCCGAACTCTACCGCCGCTCCGGCATCGAAGTCGCTCTCTCCTGCATGACGGAAGCCGTGACGATCGACTATGCCATCGCCCACACCGACACACTCCTCGCCGACGCCGTCCACAGGTTCATAAGCCGCGATCCTCGCTGAAGAACTTGCGCCGGGTATCGGCTGTCCACAACTCTTGCAGACCTCCAGGGCCTCCACGGCGGCTTTGCGGGGGTCGATCGTGTCTTGTTCGAGGTGGAATCTCGGCCTGGTGTTTTAGCCAGTGGAGCGTGCCTTGGACGTCCTTGGTCAGGTAGTCGATCGAGGGCTGCTCGCGAACCTTCCTGTCATTCTGGAGGAAATAGATCGGGTGCGTGTGGGCGAAGACTGACAGGTCCCGCGGGAGAATGCGGTTCTTCGACAGAGAAGTAAATTTCTGTTGACATCATCTGCGATTCGGGCATAATAAAGACCGACGAATGTACTGGTCGGTCTGGTTGACTTGCACGCACGGCAAAGCCTGTGTGATGCAACTGGTTATGGGGGTCTTTGGGCAGTTCTCGCGTCGCTGATGGTCGGCAACAATTTGGAAGAACCACAAACAGGACATCAATAGTCGTACACTGATTTGATCGCCCTCGTTGCGTGCCATGAAACACCAGTAATACGGTATTGTATATAGGGGTATTTCGTCCCTCGCGGCGGAACCTTGCTCGGAGTCCGGTGCGCCGCAGGTGTTTCCATGATTTCCTTATGAGGAGGAATCGAAGATGAGGATCAGCCGAAGGCAGTTTTTGCAGGCAGCCACGGGGATGGCGGGCCTGCTCGGGTTGGAGGCTTCCGGCCTCATGAGACTCCAGGAGGCCCTGGGCAATCCGGCGGGCCCGACCGTGATCTGGTTGCAGGGTCAGGCATGCACGGGATGTTCGGTGTCGTTGCTGAACAGCATTTTCTACACCACGGTCGACGACCTGCTCGTCAACATGCTGAATCTCGAGTATCACCCCAATCTCATGGCCGCGGCCGGGGATCGCGCAATGTCCGCCGCCAGCGGTCCCAAACCCTCGTTCAACCAGCTCCAGGCCTTGTGCGACGAGTGGTTCATTCAATCGCCGGGCGCGGCGTTCGACCTGAACGCCGACGGGAAGGTGAATTTCACCGACTACGCGGTGCTTGCCAAGCGCGGGTTC
>JBDKUU010000441.1:0-2376 GCA_039679525.1 Phycisphaerales bacterium
CGCCGCCGCTGGAGCCCGGTCCGGTTCAGATCAGTTTCTTCGAGGCCAGCTGGGTGGCCGCGGCCTAAAGGCCGTCGAAGATCATCTTGCGGATCTCGTTCAGGGCCGGCAACGCCTCGGGATTGTCGGCGTCCTGAGGACCGCCGGACCATAAGCTGACTTCATTCAGTTGCAGCCGCTCATTCTCGATCCCGCCGAAGACCATCGCGCCCAGGCGGCCGTTTCCCACGGGCAACGCCTGCGTCCACTCCGTGGCGGGCTGTTGATACCAGAGTTGGAGCCCGGTCCGGGAGAGTCTTTCGATCGCGCCAAAGGCGTTCGTACAGATCGTGACCGTCGCAAGGACGCAAGCAACCCATCGGTTTCTTCTGTCGGACATCATCCGTCTTTCCTTTCAGCAGAGCGGCGCTCATTTCGAGGGCACGAGAGCATACTTCATACCAGATTCGGTCTTGAATTCAACAACGTTCGTAGCAGGGCGGGACGTGGACAAGCCTGCCGTATCCGACTGGACATCGACAGGTGCGGCCGTTCGGACTCTGCACGTCCCGCCGAGCGGAGAGCGGATTGTCGCGGCGGTCAAGCGGCCTTCCTTCCACGTCATGTTCACTTCGAATCCGCCGCGGGCTCGAAGGCCCTTGACCGACCCGTTCGGCCAAGCGTCCGGCAGGGCGGGCAGCAGGTCGATGACGTAGCCGCCTTGGCTGTCCCGGCGGTGGCTCTGGAGCAGCATCTCCGTGATGCCGCTGGTGGCCCCAAAGTTGCCGTCGATCTGGAAGGGCGGGTGGGCGTCGAAGAGGTTGGGATAGACGCCGCCGCCCGTGTAGTCCGTCAGGGGAGAGGAGGTCAGCGTCAGCAGGTTCTTGAGCATCAGATGGGCGTGGTTGCCGTCCAGCAGACGGGCCCAGAAATTGATCTTCCACGCCCGGCTCCAGCCCGTGCCGCCGTCGCCGCGGAAGACGAGCGACTGCCTTGCCGCCGCGAACAGTTCCGGCGTTTCCGGCGTGATCTCCTCGCCGGGAAACAGGCCCCACAGGTGCGAGACATGGCGGTGATCGTTCTTTGGATCGTCTTTGTCCTCGAGCCATTCCTGGAGCTGGCCGTGCTTGCCGATCAGATTGGGCGCGATGCGGCCCCGCATGTCGTCGAGCTTCCTGGCGAATTCCTCATCGACGCCGAGCGTGTGAGCGGCTGCGGCGGTGTTCGCAAACAGATCGCGGATGATCTGATGATCCATCGTCGGGCCCATGACCAAGCCGCCTTGTTCGGGGCTGTTGCTCGGGCCGCTGATCAGCCAGTGTCTGTCGTTTCGCGGGTCTTCGACGAGGCAGGCCGTGAAGAACTCCGCGGCGCCTTTCATCAGGGGATATGCCCGCTCGGCGAGGAACGCCTTGTCGCCCGTGAAGAGATAATGCCACCAGAGATGTTGGCATAACCACGCGCCGCCCGTGGGCCAGATGCCGTGGTCGGAGGCGTTGATCGGGGCGGCCCCTCGCCAGAGGTCGAAGTTGTGGTGCACGACCCAGCCCGGCGCTCCGTAGTGTTTCTGGGCGACGGAACGGCCCGTCTGGCCAAGATCGGCCAACGCGTCGAAGAGGGGCAGGCCGCACTCGCTGAGGTTGGTCGGCTCGGCGAGCCAGTAGTTCATCTCCGTGTTGATATTGATCGTATACTTGCTGTCCCACGGCGGCGTGACGCTGTCGTTCCAGAGTCCCTGCAAGTTGGCCGGCTGGCCGCCCTGGCGAGAACTGGCGACCATCAGGTATCGGCCGTACTGGAAGAAGAGAGCCGCCAGTTGCGGGTCCTCCCACTGGGCGTACTTCAGCACCCGCTGGTCGGTCGGCAGATTGGGTTCCGTCGCGGGCCCCAGATCGAGGGACACTCGCCGGAACAACGCCTGATGATCGGCGATGTGGGCGTCGAGGATCTGCCGGGGCGTTTTGTTCGCAGCCTTCTTCAGCACGGCGACGCACGCGGCGGCGGGGTCGGCCGAGATGTCATGGTAGTTCTTCACGCTCGTGGCCAGGGCCAGAATCAACGTTGCGGTGCTGGCCCCCTCCACGGCGATTTGCCCGTCGTCGACGGAGATCGTGCCGCCGGTGACGATCGCTTTGCAGCGGCCCTCGAACTTCACCTGGCCCGGGATGATTCCATAGTCGCCGCGGGCCTTGTAGTCACGCGCCCGACCTCGGACGATCAGCGTGTCGCCGTCGCAGGCCTGGGTCTGCACGTCCTGGTTGGGGCTGGTCAACGTCGCGGTGAAGTTGATGGCTCCCGGGTGGTCGCAGCCGATTCGCACGATGATCACCTGGTCCGGCCAACTCGCGATCGCCTGGCGGGTGTAGGTGACACCATTGACGCGATAAGTCGTGGTGG
>JBDKUU010000442.1:0-9799 GCA_039679525.1 Phycisphaerales bacterium
CTACAACCTCCAGTATTGCCACGCGTACCCCTCAAACATGCGGATCGACATGCTCCTGCACGAGACAGGCCACGTGCTGGGTCTGGCTCACAGCAAGGGCCACAGCAACGGAACCCACTGCCGCAACCGAGGCTGTCTGATGCGCGCCTACGAGGAGATCGAATCCGAGCTTTTCAAACTGCTGGCCGCCCCCCTCGGGGTCAGACCCCGCAGCAACTTGTGCAAAGACTGCCTGCGCGATCTCGAATCTCTGAAAGGGATGGAGGCAGATCCGGACTTGTCTTTCGCGGGTCCGTTCCTCGTGCGACGCGAGGACGGGTACTGCGTGGCCAGTCTGCCAACTTGCGAGTTCTGCGAGATCCTCGGTCCATCCGGATTGCCGACATTCGACCATCGAAAGGCGCTGGACAACATCAAGCAACGGGAGAGGAAATCGATCGCGCCCGCCAAGGACCAGTCCTCCCAACGCCGGAAGACTCGCCAAAGCATATTTGCGGCCTGCATCTGTTCGCTGAATTGGGACAAATCCTCGCCCCCGACGACCGAACGACTGCAGGAAATCCTCGCGAAGGCAAGCGAAGATCCGTCTCCGCTGACCCGGGCCGTCGCGCGTCATGCCTTGCAGAGGGTGAAGAAGGACCCTTTGTCGGCACAGCCTGCGGCAACTACACCTCAAGCGCAATGATCTCGGGACAGGCCTCCCTGTCCATCGGAAGAGACCGCATGCGTCGGGAAAACGAGTCACACCCGAGGCTTGCTCCAAAACCATTTTGCCGATAGAATTTCGCCAGAGCTGGAGAAGACGATCATCAAGAGGAAAGGATGAGCCATGAAGGTGCAGTCGCCGCTGCGTCACAAAGAGACGCGTTCGTTCCGCAGGGAGATCTATGCCGTCGATCGGATCGCCAGACCCTCACGGCGATATGGCTTCGCTCTGCTCGTACTTGCCGCGTTCATCGGCAACAGTTGTGGGGCGCACTCCGTGGAATTGGCAACGCATATGCGGCCCGAATCGTTGTTCATGAAGGATCACCCCTACGGGAGGCTGTACATCGAGATAGATACTGTAGAGGGGGTCGAGGTCCCGCAGGATTGGCTCGATCATTTGGAGACGTTCTTTGCTGAGCATGCCTGTAAACCGGACGGGATCGTCATCGCCAAAGATGAGCCGATCCCTCTCGCGGAAGTCAGAGACCTGACGGTCACAGAGGCGTCCCTCCTGTATACAGATGGTCCTCGGGAGACAGAGGAACAACCCGCGTATGTGCATGTGTTCTTCTACAACCTGGATGACGGACTGTCGGCGCCATACGAGACTCCGCATGTCCTGCAACCCTACCCCAATACGATTTTCTTCAACATGGGCTATCAAGACAGTGTGCCGAGCTGCATCGGCAGGGACTATTTGCTGCACGAGGCCGGCCATGTTCTAGGCCTGTGCCGGAATAAGAATCATGGAGATGGAAGCCACTGCCGCAACTACAATTGTCTGATGCGGGCAAGCACCGAGGAGTTGTCATCGCTCGCGAGAATCCTCGGCACTCCGCTGGGCATTGAGTTTGCCCCTGTCCCTCCGTGCAAGGACTGTCTGGGGGACCTGGAATTCTACAAGAGAGCCGATCTCGATGCGGGTCTGTCTTTCAACGGTCCGTTCCTGGTGCGCAGGCAAGAGAAATACTCTGTGGTCAGCCTGCCTTCCTGCAACATCATTGTGGAGCCGAACAGGGTTCTCGATTGGCGGAATGCTCTCCAATCCGCAAAGACAAGCATGATGAAGTCCGTTGCGAAACGACGAGACACGGCCGAGGCCGCTGCACGTCGCGGCGAATCGCTCGTGGCGCCGGAAACAACGAGGAAGGCCCCGAAGAAAGGGCTCGGCAACAACTACTTCTTCATGTCGGTTCGAAATGGCGATGCGCCTTCACCCGCCGCCATGGAACGCGTGATGGCGATCCTCACCGCGGCCGCAGAAGACCCCAATCCTTTCGTATCCCTTTCCGCGCGCGTCGTGCTGAAACAGCAGGCCGGCGACGCCTCAACCCAAGCGAAGCCGTGACAGGCGTCCCCATTTCGCGACAAATGGGCTCCTTCGATCGAATTAACGCGTCATATGGGATCGTCTTCGAGCGAGACGATCTCCGGGGCGACGCACTCCGGCTCGACGCGTAGAAACGCCATGCTGACGGGCAGGCGGAACCGCTTGGGGCCGATGCTGCCGGGGTTGAGGTACAGGACGCCGTCCTTCCAGTCGACGGCCGGCTTGTGCGAATGGCCGTAGACGACGATGTTCAGGCCCGCCGCGACCGGATCGAGGTCGAGCATCTCGATGTTGTGGACGACGCAGAGC
The DNA here is from genome assembly GCA_039679525.1 of Phycisphaerales bacterium. Taxonomy (GTDB): domain Bacteria; phylum Planctomycetota; class Phycisphaerae; order Sedimentisphaerales; family Anaerobacaceae; genus PLanc-01. The sequence goes on from JBDKUU010000442.1 coordinate 2,348, forward strand.
TGTTTGTCATCCACGGTCACGTATTCGATCTCCGGAAGATCGTCAGCCCAATGCCCCGTGTCCACGTTCCCCCGCACCGCCACCACCTCCGCGATCTGCCGGAGGTCCTCCAGGACGGACGGATTGCCGATGTCGCCCGCGTGGACGATCAGGTCGCAACCTCGCAGCTTGCTTGCGGCCTCGGGCCTGAGCAGCCCGTGAGTATCCGAGATCACGCCGATGCGCTTGGCCATGGTTCTCCGTCGTCCTTCATCCTTCTGGATCGTTGTAGTCATTCCCAGACAGCGGCAATTGTAGACATGCGAGGACGAAAGGAAAAGCGGCTTCTGAGGACACTTTTGACGCCGCGTGGGAATGATGAACGCCTCACCCACATGGCCGAAGCCGCATGTCGTTCGATTAGTCGACGACATTTCCCCAACGTGCAACCGCGTCTTTTGCCGATGCGTCCTTCGCCCGCGAAGCGCCTACTATCTCCGCAATGTTCCTCCGGGACCGGAACCATTTGAATGCAGATGGCGACAACCCGGAGCAACCGTCGCTTGACTCGGCGTGCGACGGGTTCAACCTATATTCTTCTCTTGAAGGGAGAACACCATGGTCACCAGGGTCACCGCTGTAGTCAGTCTCTTTTGCTTGGTTCTGCCGGCCGCCGCATTTGCCCAGGGATTCACCCAGGGCGACAAGGAACTGACCTTGACGGGCAGCGGTGCGAGCAGCAATGATTTCGACAGCACCGTCTTCTCCATCGAGGCCAATCTGGGCTACTTCTTCACCGACAACATCGAAGGGGCGATCCGCCAGGGCGTCGGATACGCGGATGTGCCGGGTTCGGACAACACGTGGAACGCCGCCACACGCGTGGCGCTGGACTATCATTTCGATCTCGGTCGATTGTGGCCGTTCGTCGGCGCGAACCTGGGCTACATCTACGGCGATCAGGTCAACGACACGTGGGTGGCCGGCCCCGAAGGCGGCCTGAAGTACTTCGTGAACGAAACCACGTACGTTCTCGGCCTGATCGAGTATGAGTTCTTCTTCGACAGCGGCGACAACATCGACGATGCGTTCGACGACGGGCGATTCGTCTACATCGTCGGAATCGGGTTCAGATGGTAGACGAACCTGCCTGTCCATAGCCCTGGACGGGCAGGAGAAGATCGGAGCAATTCGGTTTGTGAAGGGGTCGAGGAAACCCCGGCGATGAATTCCCCGCCGATCGACACAGCGGCGGGATTCGACGCCGGGGCTTTTCGTTTTTCCATCTTGCCTGGCCGGGTCTAAGGTCGGCGTACCCCGAAATTAGGAGTAAAACCTATGGGCCCTCCGCAATGCATCCTGTATCACAGGAGGAGCAACGAAAGACTTGTCCTGCCGGAGAGCCCGAGACAGCGGGTAGGGCCGATCCAGGGACGATTCACGAGGAAAGGAGAACAAATGAGACCACTGATTTTCGCCGCAGCAGCGGCTCTGTTGTTGACCACGCCTCTACTGGCGGAGAACTCGCTGCATTTCTCCACGAAACCCGGAGCCGCATATGCCTGGGAACTGTCCTGGACCGGCTCGCAATGGCAGTTGTCGTTCGTGGACGACGCCATCGTTGTCGACGGCGCCACTCCGACGGACACCACGTTGACCAACGATTACGTGCTGCTGCCCACGATGAACGTCAGCGGGCTCAGCGATCGGGGCAGCATGCTCGCGGCGACGTTGAATCCGAACGAGACGTTCCGGATCCAATCGGATACGGACAGAACCGACGTGCTGACGGCGACCATGGGCTCCGGGAGCATGCTGGCGGTTGGAACGAACACGATCGCGTACTCCCAGATCAACGACGATCTGAGAGTCGACTCGCACACTCAGAACTACAGCACGGTGCTTTCGGGTCTCGTCTCCGATCAACAGCAGGGTCTGTTGTTGGACCTGAGCTTCTCCGGCGACGCCATCCAGGGGGCCAGTCTGTACAATCTGCTCAGAAGCAACCAGGGCGTCGCACGGGGCACGATCTGCGGGCAGATCTCGTCGATTCCCGAGCCGGCGACCCTGCTGATTCTCGGCCTGGGGGCGGCGATCGCCAACCACTTCCGCTCTCGACGGCGAAAGTGACCCCTGGTCCGACAGACGGAAATCGAGCCTCGCTCCAAGACTCTTCGGACGAGCGTCCCTGAGTCCGGGGCTTGTCTTCTATCCACGGACGTCCTCGAACGACGGAGCCCGGCTTGCGACCCTCGCGGGGCGACGTCCAAAGCGGCTTTCTTATCATCACTTTCCAGGACCTCCCTCGAAATCCCCTGCGAAATTCGACATATTCCTTGCTTTTGGCGGCTTCTGTGCTATACTATTGGGGTCCTGCGCGGCACAGGCCGGTCTTGACAGGATGGGGTGGTTGGCGAGGCGCATCCCACGCCGGGTGCCATGAGCAATCAGGGGAGTAGCCCGTGTGGTCGGGCGACATGTAGGAACGGAGGAGGTTCAAGATGAATCGACACGGTATTCAACACACAGCGTTCCTGGCGGTTTTATCGGCGGTCTGCCTCGGCGCGAGCAGCGTCTGGGCCGCCGAGGGAGACATTCGCCCGACCTATCCTGCGGGCTTCGCGCCGGGGACGCGAGTGGTCCTGCTGGCCGATGCTCCGACAGTGGGCGAAGGTCTCAGAACGGGCATGGCCGGCACGATTCTCTGCTGCGACGCCGACGATTGCACGGGGTCCCTGCTGGTGAGCTGGGATCTGTGGACGGGCGGCAGGGACGATGAAAGCCGCTGCGTCGCGTCGCGGGTCGAACAGTACCCCGCCGGGTCTGCGGCCTGGGTGAATCCCCGCGACGTCCGGCTGGGCAGGCTCTTCGACCAGATCGGCATCCTGCGCGAGACCGACGCGGGCTGCCTCTTCCTCGATACCGAGGACGGCAAACGGTTCAACCTGGTCGCCGGCCCGGACTTCATGGAGCAGTGGTGGATCGTTTTGTCCGGAAATCGCGTGCGGGTCCGCGGCCTTCTCAACGCGAGCCAACCCTTGCCGGAAGACAGACGCATGTGTCCCCAGTATGACGGCGACATCTATCACCCCATCATGACGGACGCCAACTGGACCGGCGACTCCTGCTGCGATCCATTCACCTGTAGCTTCCTCTATGGCGACCGCGTCGTGCTGATCGGCGAGTCCAACCCGAACGGCGCCGTGGATCTGCCGCGAGGCGCGTCGGGCACGATCATCTGCAGCGACCCCAAGGCGGAGAATTCCGTCCTGGTCAGTTGGAACCTCTGGGCCAACGGCGGCTCCGCCGACGACTACATGATGTGCGACGAACGTCTGACCGGGCTCTTCCCGCCGGGCTCCACGTCGTGGGTGCCCCTCCCGGATCTCGCCAAGTGCGTCCAGACTCATTGCGGCGTCGTGCAGGAACTCCGCATTTGCCCGACCGGCCAGTGCGCGGACATCGCGGGCGTCGGTCTGCTCGTCAAGGGCGACGGCCTGTACTACCTGCCGGACCTGGCGGCCCGGACGCCGGCCCCGACCGGGCAGTTCCTGGTCTCAGGGCTGTACGCTCCGTACGCTGCCCTTCCGGAGGGGCTGGTCGTAACCCCGACGCCGGGAGCGCAGAAGGCCGGGGCTTCCGTCATTCTGCACTCGGTGCTCATGTCCTGTCCTCCGGCCAGTTGCTGCGTGCCGGCCTACGCTCCGGGCGACCGCGTCCGGCTGCTCGTCGATGAGCCGGGCGGCGCCGAAGGCCTGTTCGCCGACGCCGGCGGCAAGGTGATCTGCTGCAACTCCAACGATCCGAACACGCCGGTCCTGGTCAGTTGGGATCTGTGGACCAACGGTCACGACGATGACGAGGCCTGCACTTGCTGCGACCCGATCGCCTGGTATCGCGACAAGTCCGCGTGGTGGATGGCCTGCAGGGAGATCGAGCCGATCGTCAAGCCGGACCTGTATGACGTAGGCGAATCCTCTCGCGGCTTCACGCCCCCGAGCGTGGTGGCCGGCGTAGCCGATCAGGAACTGACTGTCACAGGCGCGATCGCCAACCGAGGCGGCAGCCAATCGGATATCTTCTTCGTCGAGATCTACGCGTCGCTCGACGATCAGATCACATCGGACGACTATTTCATCGGCCTGGTCGGAATGGACATCGGCGAGGGCGGCCTCTCGGACCTCGCCTGGACAGGCGAATTCCCCACGGACATCCCCGCCGGGAGCTACTACATCGGCTGGCTGATCGATCCGGATGATTTCGTCAACGAAGCCAGGGAGAACAACAACACGGCAGTCATCAAAGCCGGCAAGCTCATTGTCACAGGCCCGTGATCGCCGGCTGGGTCAGACAGAGAACGACAATGATTGATTGCAGCCCCGGGTGGCGTCAAATCCGCCCGGGGCTGTTCATTTCTTGCGCCGCTTGAATACGTGGATGCTCAGAACATCCAGAAGTCGATGTCCTTCAGTACCGCTCGACGATGGATCCCGGCGACTTCAACCGGGGTGAATTGCCTCGTCGCATTCCCGCTCAGCCCCTCCGTGGGGATGATCGAATCCGATTCCACAATCTCGCGGATCGCAGGCCAGAGTAGCGCGCCGTTCTGATGCACAGCCGTGACAAGCGGAACGTTCTGATCCCAGAGGCCCACGTCGTTTGCGGATAACCAGTCATAGGCGATCGCCAGAAGCTTGAGGCGGTTCTGCTCGTAGACTGCGTTCAGCAGTTCCGTGTAGGTGTACTGCCTGCCCGCGGCCAGCGCGACCACAACGGTGGCGCTCACATCCTGCTGGCCGGGATTATCGCTGAGAAGACTGGTTTCATCCCGGTTGAACGACTCCGCAGGACAGCGCTTGACGTCGCCCTTGATCTCGAACGACGTTTTCACTGCCCACTCGGTCTTCAATACATCAAACGGCTCCATCCGATTCAGGCCGTAAGACCCCAGTTGTCCCTGAGCAGGCGTGAGTTCTTCCTGGGAGAATAGGACTCCTCTAACGGGCTTGGCAACCGTGAACACCAGGTCCATCTGCTCGGCGTGTCGGTGATCCTGCATGTAGGCCTGGGCGGCCTCGCGCGTCTCCGGATCGGCGGGCTGGCCCCACCGTTCCTCATTGAGGTCCTTGAGCAGATAGTACCTTTTGTCCTGGCCATAGCTGCCGCCTTCGGCCTTGCTTATCGTGCCGGGAGACAGAGGCGTGACTCGCCCACCGCTCAGGTACGGATCCAGACTGTTCTCGAAGATCTCCAATCGCCATTCCACCGATTTCACCCTGACGGCAATCAGGGTGTCGACGAGGGTCTGGCGCTGTTGCTGCGAGTATTCCTGTGGGTCGGCCGTCTCGAACAGTGGGCCGTTCACCGCTCGCCACAGCAGGGAAATCAGAGAAAGCGACCGCTCCTGAGTCTCCAACGCGTCTCGCACTCTCTCGCACCGCTCGGACAGGTCGCGAGGCAGCGTGTCATTCTGGAAGTCACGGAAGAAACGCCATCCCACGTCCTGCCAAACAAGATCGTTGGACGGCGGCGTAACGCCATAGGCATGAGAATCCGCCTGGCGGAAATACCATGTATTGATCGCCTCATCGAGGCTCCAGATCTGAGAAACCCCGATCCGGGTGGACGCCGTCGCCTGGCCGGCCACAGCCGCCGGAGCCGGACCGGCCGGCCCGCCCAGTCCACCCAGGCAGATCGCGATGCCCGCCGCGGTCTTCAATGCTCCCGGCACGTGCCAGACCTCCTTGAAGCACTGCGTGCCGGACTTTCGCTGGAGCCAACAGCCGCCTTTGCAGGCAGCGGCGTAGTCGCAGCCGCCGCACTTGCCGCTCGGCCGCCAGGCCCGCAGGTCCGCGAAGCCATCAGACCAGATCTCCTTGAACGAGCGATCGAGGATGTTGCCCGCGCTGCACGAGCGATCCAGCGTCGTGCACGGCACAACCTCGCCGTCAGGCAGGACGACGCACTGGGCCCTGCCGGCCCCGCAGTGCAGCGGGACGTCGCGGACCAGCGGCTCGAGATAGCCCAGGTAGCCGATTTCGTCGGCCATTTGAACAGGGAACTGACGCCGCCTGCGGGCGACGAACTTGATGAGTCTCTTGAGTTGGTCCTTCGAAAGGAACAGGTCCGCCCGATCCGCCGCCCGACCTTCCGGCACGAGCAGATGGATTCCCCACTGGTCGGCCCCGCAAGTCGCCGCCAGATGGAAGGTCTCGTCGAGAAAGTCGAAGTTGCGGCTGGTCACAGTAGTCCCGGCGCAGACCCGCACGTCTTGGAGGGACTTGAAGAACCGGATAGCCTCCATCGCCTCGTCCCAGGCGCCGCCGCGGCCGCGGAAGGCGTCGTGCACCGCCTTCGGCCCATCCAGGCTCACGGCTACAAAACCCGGCTTGTTCCACTCGATGGCCTCACGCAAATCCCTGCCCGGCATCGCCGCGGTGTTCAGCGTCCAGCTCATCCCCCTCCGGCCGAGATGCTCGATCACCTCCGGCAGGTCCTCCCTCGCCAGCGGCTCGCCTCCCGTGACGAGAAACTCCCGCACTCCCATCGCGGCGACCTCGTCGATCAGGCTCCGGACTTGTTCCAGGGGCATGTCCGCGAATCCCGATTCCCGGCTGACCGCCAGGCAGTGCTCGCAGCGAAGCCCGCACCGCAGCGTCGCCATCCATTGCACCAGCATGGGCGTCTCCCAATACCCATGCTCCCGATAGAAACCGCCCCCCTCTTCAGCCCGCCGACATCCGATCTGACTGTGCGTCCCCATACGACTCTCCCTTCGATATGAAATGATGATGACAAACCGGAGGCCGCCGAGAGCACGACTCTCCGTCTACTCGTCTGATTCTTCCGGCCGGAGGAACGACTTGCTCGCTTCAACAGTCCCGCCGTAAGCACCCAGATTGATCCTGCCGCCATTCGGCTGCGGCTCATCGCCGACGGGGCTGTTCGGATCGCCCGCGTCGATGCAAGAGCTGGTAATCTCGTCCAGGACCCACGCCTCGCTGTTCGGGTCCCAGCGGCCGGCCTGAGACCTGAGATGGTAGTCGCCGTCGATCCACTGGGCCGCCATATCAGTCGGGCTGCCATCGAGCGAGGGATCGATCGGGTCCGCCCAGCGGCCAGGGCGGACAAAAGCCGGATCACCGGCAGTGTTGCCCATACCGGGGAGATCCTTCGGGGGATTCTGGATGCAGCAGTAGAAAGCCGAGACGCCGCTGTTGGGGATTTGCGACGGTCTCGCAGTGACACTACGTTCGCTGTTGCCCCACAGAGCACAGTTGACGAACGTGCAGGAGCAATCGGGCCCGCTGGTGACGCCCCCTCGCGAATCGGAGGAATTGTCCGTAACCGTGCAGGATGCCAGAGTCAGGACGCCGCCGGTGGAATTGCTAATTGCGCCGCCCGCTCCGCCCCCACCGCGTCGGGTCCACCTGGCGGGCAGTTCGCTCCCCGATGGACCAGCGGCCGAGGACC
>JBDKUU010000443.1:0-1603 GCA_039679525.1 Phycisphaerales bacterium
TCTGCCCGGCTAAAATGCCCGAGAGCATTCTGATCGTCGAGCCGGAATTGCCTGCGTCAAGCACCCCTGCACATTCCGAGAGACCGTCCAGCCCTCGCCCTTCGATACGTATGTCGGAGCCGTCCCGTTCGACCGCAACGCCCAGCCCGCCGATGCAGGCAAGCGTCGAGCCGCAGTCGGCTCCGCTCGCGTAGTTATGGATCCTTGTGGTGCCTTCGGCGATTGCGCCGAGCATCGCGTACCGGTGAGAGATGGACTTGTCGCCCGGCAGTTGCACCATGCCTGACAGCGCCCGGGCTGGGACGATTCGCTCGCTCATGGAGATCCCTCATTGTAACCGGGCACACTTCAGGCCCGGCAACGGGAGTGAACTACTGGATGTAATGTATGTTCTTGTCCTGGAATCGAAGGCCCCCGGACCTCGACCTGCACGATGACAGAGCCACTCTCACTGCTCGAACCGGGTCCACTGTCTCGAAGCGGATGCGGCCCTCCGCCCCCGGCTCAAGCACTTCCTCTTCAACCGGGCCGTCTTTGCGGGCCATGACTTGGCCGTCCGCATCAAGAAACTCGAACTCAACCACGATCTCTTCGGCTATCCGTTCGCCTATATTTTTCACGTGCCCCTCGATGACCACCAGTTTCGAGGCCCGATGCACGTTCAGCTCAATTACTTCAATCTCGGCAGGACGCGGTTTGGGTTTGCGCTTCCTCTCCGCCGCGCATAACAATGTGTTGAGAATGAGAAAGGCAATCGCGAGGCGTTTCATTAGAGCCTAGTCTATCAGGAGGATTCCGAATGATCAGCCGAAGAACGTGGATGTTGAGTGTAGCCGCTGCCAAGGCGTCGCAGGCCGCCCAGCCAGCCCGCCCGCCGCATATCGTGATATCGAGCGGGAATGGACTGCGGGCTTGTACACGGGCCGGAGAACTCCTCCGCGCCGGTGCTGACACGCTGGATGCGGTTATCGGCGGCGTCAACATCGTTGAGGACGATCCCGAAGACAACTCCGTGGGTTACGGCGGACTGCCCAACGAGGACGGGATCGTAGAACTGGACGCGAGCGTCATGCACGGCCCGACCGGCCGCTGCGGCTCCGTCGCCTCCATACGCAACATCAAGAACCCGTCGAAGGTCGCCAAGCTTGTGATGGAGCAAACCGACCACATCATGCTGGTGGGCGAGGGGGCGCTGCGGTTTGCCAAAGCATTCGGCTTCCCTGAAGAGAACCTCTTGACAGAGAAATCCCGGTTGGCCTGGCTTGTGTGGAAACAATCCCTCCGCGATTCCAAGGGTCACAGCAACTGGTCAGACGGGCTGGACGCACCCCCGGCAAAGCCTCCTGCGAAGCCGGCTGCCAGCCTCCTCCGCCAGTTTCCGGACGTCGATGAAGCGACTCTGGCCTGGGCGTATAAGGTTGCCGTACATCCTCCGACCGGTACGATCAACTGCCTCGCCCTGAACGAGAAAGGCGAAATGTCCGGCGTCACGACGACCAGCGGACTCGCGTGGAAGATTCCCGGGCGGGTTGGGGATTCGCCGATCATCGGTGCGGGCGTGTTCGTCGACCAGGAAGTCGGCGCGGCCGGATCAACCGGAAGA
>JBDKUU010000444.1:0-1536 GCA_039679525.1 Phycisphaerales bacterium
CAGGATGGATCCTGGTATCCTCGCGGCCTGCTGGTTGTCAGCCCCTCAGAGGTCGAGCGAGTCGTCTCGGCGCTTCACAAGGGGCTCAAGATTGCGAATGATTCCCGCATGGTTGTTCATCCGAAGCCGGACATGGTGTCTGCGGGCGAAGTTGCTGGACGGATCGTCGACGGGCTCGAGGTTGCGTGGTGACGACGATGGACAGCATATCCGCACTCAACAAGCGGCTCCGGCGCGTCCCGCCCGGCAAGCTCGAGGCCTTCGACACGACCTTGGACAGGTTGCAGCGGGCGCTCTGCCACTTGGCGGACGAGCGCTCCCGGCGCCGCCCCAGCCATCGGGATCGGCGAGTTCTTCTGGCCCTGGCGATGCGTCAGGCCAACCAATTCCAACAGGAGGTAATCCCATGCCGGTAGCGATTCTGCAGTTGAGCGGAAACCAGGCCATCCAGATCACGATTCCCAGCGAGGAGACCGTCCACGAGATCCTCAACCAGGTGTCCAGTGCCGCCTTCTTCCCTGTGGGGGACAAGCTGTGGATCAACACTCAGCACGTGATCGGCGTCCAGCTCCTCACCGACGAGGACGTCGCGAAGCTGAAGGAGCAGGCAGCCAACCAGAAGGCTCCCCGTCTGGTCGTACCCCGGAACGGAGGGGTCGGGTAATGCATCCACAAGGTCTGGTATCCGACCCCATCCAACCACCCCGCATTTGGGCGGAAGCGGCCCGCCACGACTCGGAGGAGGGGTCTCTGGCAGTCCAGGACCCCCAGGCCGTTTCAGGGGCCTCTACGGGCCTGCAAATCGATTTTGCCGGACTCCGGGAGATCAACGCCATGGCCGAGGCCATTCACACGTTGGCTCGCCGCAAGGGCTGGTGGGAGACGGAACGCAACACGGGCGAGCTGCTAATGCTCGCCGTCTCCGAGCTGTCCGAAGCGCTGGAAGACTATCGCGTCGGGCGCATGGAGACGACCACAGACGCAGACGGCAAGCCGATTGGGTTCCCGACCGAGCTGGCCGACACGGTCATCCGCGTGATGGACACCGCCTTTGCCATGGGCATCGACCTCCAGGCCGAGATCGCCCGGAAGATGACCTACAACACGACCCGCCCGTATCGACACGGCGGGAAGCGAGCTTGAGCGGGGAGGTAAGAGGATGGGCGCCATGACAGGCATATCCTGGACGGACTCGACCTGGAACCCGGTGACGGGCTGCTCCCACGTCTCCACGGCCTGCGACCACTGCTACGCCGAGAGCGTCTCCCATCGGTTCGGGTGGACGTCGAAGCCGTGGACGGCAGAACACGCTGCGGAGAACGTCGTGTGCCATCCGAACCGTTACGACATTCCGCTGAAGTGGGCGAAGCCTCGTCGCATCTTCGTGTGCTCGATGGGGGACTTGTTCCACGAACGCGTTCCGGACAGGTTCCTTGACGACATGTTCGGCGCCATGGCCGCTGCTGTGCACCTGCGCGGGCACTTGTTCATGGTGCTCACCAAGCGCCCGGAGCGGATGCTGGAGTACCTGAAGAC
>JBDKUU010000445.1:0-2126 GCA_039679525.1 Phycisphaerales bacterium
TGCGACAGCGGCGTCTGGGGGACTTCGGTGATGATGCCGGCCACGTGGCTCAGGGTGTTCGGCAGAGTCCGGTAGACCACGATGTCGCGGGCGGACACCGTCTCGGGTCCCTCGATGATCCGCAATCGTCCATAGGCCTGTCCCGGCGTCAGCGGGGTATAGCTGACGTTCGCGAACAGGTCCTCCGTCCGAATCACCGCCACGGAGGACGCGTCGTAGAGGGCCTTCTCCGACTGGTACAAGGTCCGTTGCGTCTCGCCGGGGGCGTGATAGTAGAGCCTGCCCGCCGCGAAGGGCATCTTGGCCAGGATCATCTCGTAAGCCATCCGGACGAACGGGAAGGTCACCGGGTCCGTCGGCCAGAACTCCATCGTGTAGATGCCGCGAACCGCCTCGTTCGGTTCGTAGTGATCGTGGGCGATGAGGCTCCCCGCGAGGTTCTTGCGATGGTCCGAGAAATAGGTCTGGCGGTTGAACGTGTCCAGATCGATCGTCCAGCCCAGGCAGTCAACGACGAAATCGTAATGATAGGAAAAGTTCCTGGTGTTCTGGAAGTATAGATGGGGAGTCGGGGTATCGACGCCCGTGATCACGAATTTCACTTCGGGAACCTGCATCGCCCCGGGGAAGTTGTTCCGATCCGAGTAGAAGTCGAACGTCGCGCGATCAGGGATCATGAGCGTCCCGCAAGAAGAAGAAAGCTGGCCTCGCGCCACGCCGGCGGAGAGACAAATCGCCAGAGCGACGCCGGCCGGAAAGAGAACCCATCGCGTTGCTGCTGCATATCTGATCATCGGCCCATCACCCCGGAACTATCAACAATCCTTCTACTTCGCATTATACCAGTTTGTGCCGGGTTTCGCGGCGTTTTTCCGGTTCTGTCGCGTGGTCGTCGCGATGCATCGGGCTTTTCGCCGAAATCCGTTGACACGATTGTAACGCTGCCCTATCATGCGCAATTTACCGCCTGGGATAACTGTGGTGGTCTTGGAAGAATTGGTCGCACGAAAGTCACAGACAGGTAACGTTGGCAGGGGGGGCGGCGCAGATTGCACGTCTTCTCCACGCTCTCAATACCCCCACCGCTAAGGGAGTTCTGTTTAGGAAATTTGCTTATGAGTGACTACATCGTACTGGTCAAGCAGGTTCCCGACGTCTCGCAGATTACGGACAACGCGTTCGACCCGGAGACGGGTACGCTCGTCCGTTCGCGTCTGGCCAACATCATCAATGAGCTGGACGCCCAGGCGCTGGCGTTCGCGAGCCACATGAGAAGGATCAGCGGCGACTCCAAGGCGCGGATCGTCGAGGTGACCATGGGCCCGCCGATGGCGGTCGAGGTGCTTCGGTACAGCCTGGCCCGCGCGGTCGATCAGGTCGTGCTCCTGACAGACAGGGCCCTGGGCGGGGCCGACACGGTCGCCACGGCCAACCCGTTGGCCTGCGCCATCCGCCGGGTCGTCAAGGAGAACCTCAACTGCGGCGACGACTACTTTGTGGTCGCCGGCATGCAGTCGGTCGACGGCGACACGGCCCAGGTGCCCGCACAGCTCGCCGAGGAACTCGGACTGCCCTGCATCGCCTACGTGACCGGCGCCGAGTACAAGAACAACCGCTTCGAATTCACCCGCATCATCAGCGGCGGGAGCCAGACGGTCGCGGCCAGGAAGCTGCCGGCCGTGCTCACCGTCGCCAAGTACGAATATCCGCTGTTCGCCTCATTCGCCGGCAGCCGCTGGGCGGCCAAGGCCCCCGTGATCCAGTGGACCGCCGCGGACATCAACGCACCGCTCATCGGCGCCAAGGGCTCCAAGACGGCCGTGATCCGGGTCTTTCCGCCCGCCAAGAGCACCCGCAAGTGCAAGCAGATCAACGACCCCAAGGAACTGGCCAAGATCATCGTCGAGAGCTTCAAGAAGGGCGACGGGCAGGCGGCCGGCGGCAAGAAGGCCGACGGCAAGTACGTCCTGCCCAAACGCCGGACCAGCTTCTATCATCGACCCTTCGAAGCCACGGTCAAGGAGCAGGAAGACTACGACACGCTGGCCCAAGTCCTGAAAGACCTGGGGGTCAAGAAGGTCGAACAGATCGATGAGGCGATGCAGGCGAAGATCCTCGCCGCGGTC
>JBDKUU010000446.1:0-1512 GCA_039679525.1 Phycisphaerales bacterium
CGGCGCCGGAAACGCTCGACTTCAACCTCTGGCTCGGCCCGGCGCGGAAGCGGCCCTTCAACCGCAACTATGTCCACTACAATTGGCATTGGTTCTGGGACTTCGGCAACGGCGAGATCGGCAACCAGGGCGTGCATCAGATGGACATCGCCCGCTGGGGCATCCCGGGCGGCACGCTGCCGAAGCGCGTGATCAGCATGGGCGGCCGCTGGGTAGAGTCGACCGAAGGCAAGCCCCCGTTCACCGACCAGGCCGAAACACCCAACATGCAGGTCTCTGTGTTCGACTACGGCGATTGCCTCTTGGTCTTCGAAGTCGCCGGGCTGAACGGCAAAACAATGATCCAAGGCAATCCCAAGCCGCAGCAGAAAGTCGCGAACGAGTTCTACACGACCAAGGGCATGCTCAGCGACGGCAAGTTTACGGCGAAAGGCTCCGACAAGGCCGAATCGCTCGACGTGGAGGTCAAAATGGGGCCGGGCGGCCACTTCGAGAACTTCATCAACTGCGTCCGCAGCCGCAAGCGCGAAGACCTGAACGCCGACGTAAGCGAAGCGCATCTCTCGGCAGCCCTCTGCCACCTGGGCAACATCTCCTACCGCCTGGGCGAAAAAGTCCCCGGCAACACGCCGCTGCCCGTCTTTGGCGACAACGAAGAAGTGCAGAAATCGTGGCAACGAATCAAGCAAGGCCTCAAGGATGCCCTGGGCCTTGACCTTGCATCGACCAAGTATCAGCTTGGCAAGTTGCTGGAATTCGACGCCGAGAAGGAGCAGTTCGTCGGCCACGAGGCTGCCAACAGACTGTTGACCCGTGAGTATCGCGAACCGTTCGTCGTGCCCGCGAAAGTCTAGCGGCAGCGAAAAACGCAGAAGCAGAATCGCGCCGGGCGGCTCTCGCCAGGCCGCCCGGCGCACGCGCGGCCAGTTCACCCCGCGCTGGTTTTGTCTGGGCGAAGGGGATGGGAGCGGATTCTGCATGTGGGGAGCGAACCGTCTGGTTCATCTCAGGAAATCCGGCAAATAGCTGTCGCCCGAGGGCTGGGCGAGCCGTATAGGGAAAGAAGGCGTAGAGGAACAGCGTAAGAAAGACCGCGAGGGAGAGAAGCGGCGCACGACGTTTGCCGCACGCTCGCGGTGGGGCGTCGCTGACGCATTGGTTGCGCAAAACCGTTCGCTCCCCGGCAAGCGCGGCGGCGACGCCAACCGTTTCGGATTGGGCCGCTCTCGACCACCCTACGACTACGGCTGGCGTTTCTTGAGCGGCAGCGGCTGGGCCGGGTCGCTGGGGGCGTTGATCTTGACCGCGAAGCTCGTCTTGTTGGCGATGTCTTCGTCGGTCACCAGGTGCACGTCGAGCAGCCCGCCTGCCCGGTAACCCGTCCGCAGGTAATTCATTTCATCGAGGCAGAGGCTCCATCCTTCGAGCCACAACTGGAGGTCGGCGCGTTGGCGCGGCGTCCCGCGGAAGTGGAGGATGATGTCGATGTCGCTCGCCGGGCCGGCCGAGGCG
>JBDKUU010000447.1:0-5127 GCA_039679525.1 Phycisphaerales bacterium
GCCGATCCACGGGGACCTGAAGGATCACGATGAACCAGATGGCTACGATGATCAGCGTGCTGACCAGCGAGGCCCGCAGAATGCCGAGGAGATCCGAGATGCTCACGTACCGCCACCAGCCGCGATACTGCTTGAAGATCCCGAACACCGGGAGCTTGACCAGCAGGGTCAGCAGCAGGAGAAATGGATATTGGACGACGAACCATTCCTGTCGAAACTGCATGTTGTTGGCGACGAGAAAGGAGAGCATCAGCGACGCGGCGAAGGCCAGGATGTGGGCCAGCACGATCAGCGGCTTGCGAAAGGTCAGCACAAAGCCGGCCGGCGAGAGGGGCGAACGCGCGAGCCTGTCCGGGCTGGGCTTTGCGTCGGTTTCAGTGTGTGGATCGGACATATTCCCCCGGCATCGCTCCGGCTTCTGGATCTACCGCCATTCAATGTATGGAGGCAACGTAAGGGCCGTCAAGCGGGCCCGCGTCTATCATCGGCACACGTTGGATCGCAGTTCACTCGCGGCCGGGTCGTTTCGGCTGGGAAGATAGATTATTCGGACGTTGTGCCCGTCGGCTCGACCCTGTCGCCTCCTGTGATCCTGGGTCCCACGTTCTGGGGCTGTTCGGCCGACGTCGCTTCTTCCGGCGCGTCGCAGATTTCGTCGAGTCCGGTCCCATCCACGCGGTTGCGCATCAAGGCGTAGATGACCGTGTTGGCCGTGAAATAGAAGCTGATGAGAAATGCAACCGTCAGCCCGGCGATCGCAAGAATCCAGATCCGGACGAGAAACGCGCCCAGCCAGAGGGACCCGGTTTGAGGGTCTGCGACGGCGACTCCGAGGAGGCCGACCGGGCCTGGCTGCGGCCAGATCGCGTGGAATTTCGCGTCGCCCATGCTCATGTGAAGGAAGCCGGCGGTCACCCACAACACGAGGAAAGCGAAGAACCGGACGAAGAGATAACACGCGGCGCCGTAGACGGCGGCCACGAGCGTATAGAAACCCAGCCGCCACGGCCTGGCGTAGACGCTGCTGAACGACCGGCCGACCGCGTCAAAGAGGTCCGAATCCTCATAGGCGATCGCAGGGTACATGAGGCCCAGCCCGGCCGCTTCGCCGATGAGGACGACCGCGATGAAGGGAGCCAGGACGAGGGCCAGGGGCAGCAGCAGACCCGTGAGGATCTCTCCGACGACAGGGATGTTGCCGACGAGGCCCAGGAGAAGGATGGGCAGGCCCAGCACGAAAACGAGAATCAGCGGGCCGACCGGGATGATGACCAGGCTCGCCAGTCTCCTCGTGGCGAAGCGGCACGCCAGGGAGAGCCGCTGCCGTTCTCCGCGGGCAAACTGCAGAGCGCCGAGCCGGCAGATTGTCCCTCCGGCCACCGCCAGGGTCGCCAGGACCACGGCAAAGAAAGCCATGCTGTAGATCGTGTGGTATCTGAACGCCCAGATCAGAGCTCTCGCCGACCGCTGAACGCCGTCGACAAGGCTCAGGATGAATTGGCGGATGTCGAGCGTCAGCAGGGAGGCCGTAGTGGTCTGAATCTGGCCGGCGGCGAAGGCCGCCAGAGTGCTGAACACGCCGGTTCGCGCGTGAGAGGACGCGGGGGAGTTGAGAAGGGCCTGGAACTCCGCCGGGGATCTCAAGTATGCGTCAAACTCCGTGATCTCGCCGCGAGGCCATCGTCCGAGCATTGCTCCGGGCAGGGCGACTTCGCCCGGGGCGGACACGACCACCGTGCGGCTCAAGTCCATGAGCCAGCCGGCCAGGCAGATGACGGTCAGGGCGGCGAACGCGACGGCCAGCCGGGAGGGCTGGATGGCCATGCGGAACGACCGGAAGATGTGAAGGAAAAGGGAATTCTTCAGCACAGAGAGGGATTCTATTTCATTGACCATGCTGCCTCCTTTCAAGACCTCTTGACCGCATCGCTGCAACACGGATCATCGACGAACTGGATGAACTGCGAGCATGTTACTGCGTGACGGGGCCAGTGTCCAGAGCAAGCGATGGGATCAATCGGGGTTTCCCGGGCGGGCAGGAGGCTCGTCGGCGTCTTCGCCGGGTTTGTCGGGAATGCGGTAGTCGGCGTCAAACCAGGCGCCGAGATCGATCAGCTTGCATCGCTCCGAGCAGAAAGGGAAAAAGCGGGGCAGTCCGCCGGAGCCTTCTTTCGGCAGCTCCACGGATCGCTTGCACTTCGGACAGGTGAATCGCCGGGCGGCATCCATAGGGTCGTTCTTCATCGGGTCTCGGTCTCGCAACCGAGACGCTCCCAGGAACATCGAGATCCCGTATCGCTTATTCGCCTTCCTCCCGTTCGCGATCGCGATCCCGACCCCGATCGCGATCTCGTTCCTGCTCTTGTCCTTGCTCCATCATTCTCGCGTATTCCACGGAATACCTCGCCCAGGGTTGCGCCTCGAGTCTTGCTTTGGCGATCGGTTCGCCCGTGCCTTCGCAGATCCCGTACGTCCCGGCCTCGATGCGGTGCAGGGCGTCGTCGATCTCGGTAAGAAGCCTTCGTTCGCTGTCCATCAACCCCAGCGAAAACTCCTGCTGGAAGTTGTCGGTCCCCAGATCGGCCATATGGATCGGCATGCTGGACAGATCGCCACTGGCGTCCAGTCTCGATTTTCTGAGCGTCTCGCCTTCGATTTCGTGGACGTTCTTATGGATCTCCCGGCGCCTTTCCAGAAGCATCGCTTTGAAGGCCGCGAGCTCTTTTGGGCTGAGGGGGGATTTCAGAGTCTGCTCTGGGGCAACGTCCTTCCTGGATGTCTTCTTTTTTTTCTCAGCCACTTCCGTCTCTACCTCTCACATGCGGAACCATACGTACGGTCAAATCTACCGAACACCGTATTATACCGCGCTGTTGCTGCTTTTCCTAGCCTAATTTCACAAAAAAACCGCAGCGTTCGCCCCGGGCGGAAAGCCTCTTGCGGATCCGCCCGCAGTGTCCCATAAACGCGGAACTGACGGACGCCGGGCTTTCTCAACGCCAAGACTATACTACGTCGGACGGCCGGAGAAGTTGGCGTCTTTCGCCTTGACGCCCAGGGGGATCACGAATCGCTCGCTCCCGACGAGGCCGGAGAACACTCCGACGCCGAACGCCCGCTGGATCTCCTCCGGGGCCAGGACTTCGCGCGTGGGGCCGATGCGCCAATGGAGCGGAGAAGGAGGCTGTGTAGAAATATCCCCGCCTCCAGAGGGCGGGTAGAGCAGCAGGGCTTCGTCGCAGTACTGCGACGCCAGGTTGATGTCGTGAGTCACGGCCACGATCGTGGCGGCCGTCTCGTCCTGGATGGACTTCAGGAGATCGTAGATGCCCACTTGGTGCTTCAGATCGAGGAAGGACGTGGGTTCGTCGAGCAGAAGGATCGGGGTGTTCTGGGCCAGGGCCCGGGCGATGAAGACCCGCTGCCGCTCGCCGGCGCTGAGGCTGCCCAGAAGCCGCAAGGCGAATCGCGCGGTGTCGGTTCGCTCAAGAGCCCTGGTGGCTTGTTCCCGGTCTTCGCGGCTCTCGAATCCCCACTGACCGTAGTAGGGTATCCGGGCCATCAGGACGGTCTCGAAGACGGAGAACCCGAACGCCGGCACGAACTCCTGTCGAACGAGAGCGATTCGCCGGGCCAGATCCCGCACGTTATAGGTCCGCAGGTCCTTGCCATCCAGGAGCACGACGCCGGACCGGGGTTTGAGAGTGCCGGCGATGAGCTGGATGAGGGTGCTCTTGCCCACGCCGTTCGGCCCGGCGACCGCAAGGAATGTCCCCGAACGGACGCTCAGGTCGATGCCGCTCAGGACCGGCCTCTGCGGGTCGTAGCCGAAGGAAACCTGGTTGACTTGGATTGCCGCCGTCATGCCGACCAGTACACCTTTCTGCTGTAGGTGACGAGCAGGAACAGGAAGAAGGGTCCGCCGATCATGGCGGTGACCACGCCGACAGGCAACTGGGCGGGGGCCACGACCATTCGGGCCACGGTGTCCGCCACGACCAGGAACATCGCGCCGACCAGGCTGCTCAAGGGGATGAGCTGGCGGTGGTCCGGCCCGAAGACGAGCCTCACCGCATGGGGCACGATCAGGCCGACGAATCCGATCAGTCCGCTGAGGCTGACCGCCGCGGCGGTGATGAACGCGGAGATGGCGAAGGCCGCAAGCTCGATTCTTTCGACAGGAACGCCGATGCTTCGCGCGTCCTGGCGGCCGACGCTGATGATGTTGAGCTGCGGGCCCAGGAAGAATAGCGCGATGATTCCCGCCAGGATGCCGCCGCCGCCGACCCAGAGGACGAGCCAGTCTTCTTCGGTCATATTGCCCATGAGCCAGAAGATCGTCGCGTAGAGCTGCTGGCTCTTGGCGATCGAGATCAGGAACATGATCATCGCGGAGAAGAAGGCGTTGACGACGACCCCGGCCAGGAGCAGGCCGGTGACCTGGTACTTGCCCGTGATGCGGCCGATGCCCCACACCAGCCACACCGTGCCCAGGGCTCCGATGAACGCGAAGATCGCGATGGGCGAGCGGCCCCAGAGCGTCCAGCTCAAGCCGCCGATCACGGCGATCATCGCGCCGAGGCCCGCGCCGCTGGAGACGCCGAGGATGTAGGGGTCCGCCAGCGGATTTCGCAGCAGGGCCTGGAAGATGACGCCCGCGGCGGCCAGTGCGGCCCCGACCATGGCCGCCAGGAGGACGCGGGGAATGCGAACCCGCACGAGGATCTCGTAATCCGGATTCGGCGTCCCGCCAATCTGGGGCCCCTGCATCGCCGCTTTCAGAGAGACGTCCTGCGAGCCGATCAACGCGCAGATCAACAGAATCGCCAGGAGCAGGGCAATCGCAATGCTCGTTCGGATCAGCAGCGTTCTGGGCGTAAGGGACTGGGGCACTTGTCAGTCTCCGAACAGGTCCGGCCGAAGGCACCGGGCGATGGTTCTGATCCCGTCCGGCAATCGGGGGCCGAGCCGGGAAACGATATTGCCGTCGATCACGTAGACCCGTCCGGATTGGACGGCCGGGACGTTTGCGAATCGGCGCCAATAGGATAGTGCCTGAACCCGCTCCTCGTCCATCATTCCCGGCAGCATCGCAGGCTCGATGATGACCTCGGGCGCCGCGGCGAT
>JBDKUU010000448.1:0-6081 GCA_039679525.1 Phycisphaerales bacterium
GAGGATGCCGCGAATCCGCCGGCTGACGGAGGATCGGTTCATCCCGGTCAACCGGCCCAGTTGATAGAAGCTGCATCCGGACCCGATGTACAGGGTCAACAACGTTCGATCCACGCCGGCGAGCAGGTCCGCCTGCCGTTTGAGGAAATCCGCGCCGTCCCGGTGGACGGGGGCGCGAACCAGGTCCCGCTCCGCTGGCTGCTTGCTGAGGCGTCGCATGTTCCCATCTCCTAAAGAAAACAGTGATTGCGCCAGACGTCAACAAGGTGCCGAATCTCGTGAGGGTCTCGCTCAGACCCTGGTTCTGTTCTGTGCAGAACCAACTGAATGACAAGTTTAATCTGTATGAGGGAAGTGTCAATAAGTATTGTTGTATTTTTATTGAATTCGCCTTGGTGATTACCTGCAACGTGCCCACCTCCCGGGACTTACGGCGACAGAAAAAAGTGCTGAAAAGTTGAAACGTAGTGAATCCGCTCATGTCCCTCCAGATGTCCGGCCGACCCGATCGCGGTTCTTCGCGAGATCTCCGGACTCCCGTCGCGGAACGCCGGCCGCGCACGTCCCTCCCGTGTTTGCGGGGTCGACAACTTGATTCCCTCGTCAATCGCCCGTATCCTGTTTGGGGTAGGACGTCGCCTGTGAATGCCCCCTCGAAGCCCGCCTACGGCATCTGTGCTCCGGGGGCTCGATCCAGAGGCTGGTCTGATTGTGGAGCTGTGCATGAGTGGACGAATCGACGTGGAAATCGGCGTGGTTGTGCTGATATGCCTGGCGATCGGCGGATGTCACGGATCGAAATCGCGTCCGGCCGAGGCCCTGGCGGCGGTCATGCGGCCGGGGATGGTCAGGCCTACGGTGGGAGGGCCCCACCGCGAGCTGCCCGTGCAGCGGCCGCAGGAGAAGATCGTGACTGCGGCGCTGCGGGTCTTCAAGGATTCGGGCGTGGAGCTGACCGCGGCGTGGGAGCCGCGGGAGGGGCTGTGGCTGCTGGGCAGGTCCCTGGCGGGCCGGCAGGTCCTGGTGGATATTGTGCCGATTGTGCCGGGCCGATTTGTGGTCCGGATCACCGTCGAGGGGGCAGATCAACTCACCAGAACGCTGTTAGAAGACCTGGACCACAGAATGAAGGCCCGGCTTGGGTGACACCGTCGCCATCCGCCGGGCGAGGTCATTCATGCGGCCGAGCGACGCGAGCGCATGAAAAAGGGGCTGACGACTCGAGTTCGACAGCCCCTTGATATACTCTCATCAATCGCGACCGGCCGCGTCTTACAGTGACGCGCGTCTGCGAAGCCAACCCACCAGCCCGACGCCGAATGTCCCGAGCAGCGCGGCGGCGGGGGCCGGAACCGCGGGCAAGTCGACTCGCAGACCGCCGGTGCCCGCCTCTCGCGGGTTGACCACGGCGAACAGCATGATCGCGTGGGAGCCGGGGGCCAGGGAGAATTGTCCGGAACTCCACAGCGGACTGGCGTACGCGACGTCGAAGTTGTCCGTCCAGCCCGGTGCGTCGGCGGGCACGGAGGTTGTCCCAAGCAAGGAGCCCTCGTCGTAGACCTCGAACCGGTCGATGTTGTCGCCGATGTCGGTGACCTTCAGGGTGGTCCAGGAATCCGCGACGAAAGTGAACGCGCCTTCGTCGTTCCACGCGTCGGCGTCGTCGACGCCCCAGTAGAACTGCTGCCAGCCGCCGCCCACCGTCAGGGGAAGGGCCTGGGCCGTGCCGCCGAGAACTGCCAGTAGAGCGATCGTCAATCCGATTCCGCCGAGAGTCTTCATTTCCCACACTCCTTTGTAGGCTGAGGTATGCTGCCGAAACATCCAAACTGCATTTCAGTCTATCAAGAGAAGGCACGTTCTGTCAAATGCATCCGGACCCTGGATATGCCCAGTCGCAGGATGCAGCGAGGGAGAAAAGGGGACATTCTACTTTTCCGGCGAGCCCCTCCGCCTGCCTCGACCTGACGAATGAGCATCGAAAAGTAGAATGTCCCTTTTTCGTCCTGTCCCTTCTTCGTCCGCCCGAAAAGTAGAATGTCCCCTTTCTTGTCAGTCGTGTCGATAGAGCGTGACGCGGAGAATTCGCGGCTGGGCGGAGCCGGCGAAGAGATCGCTGTCGTTTGGAGGCAGCTTCGCCTGCCAATGAGCTGCCGTTTCGTCGCCGTTGAGGCATCGGCCGGGACGCCATTGGCCGTGCTCGTATCGGCCTTCCCAGACTTGGAGGATGCCGGCCTGGCGAGGTCCCGCGTCGCGAGGGGAGAAGTTGACGGAGAACCAGTTGCCTGCGATGAGGAATTCGTCCGGCGCGAGCTGCAGGATCAGGCCATAGGACATGTCGGACTGGCTCTTCGCGCCGCGGTTGTAGCGGATGTTGGCCCGATAGCCGGGCAGGTCGACGGTCGCGCCCTCTTCCTGCGGGTCCTGCTGTAGAATGCCGGCCATGCGGTCAGTGCCGCGACGCTCGACGATCAGCGGCGTCAACTGGCGGAGGATGTCGTAGCTGGCGACCAGGGGGTGATTGGGTTCGACGCTCTCGATCCCAAAGGGAGAGAAGCAGATCGCGTCGTGCTCGGCGATCGCCCAGAAGACGTTCCTGGCCGCCTCGGGTCCCCGGCGGGCTTCAGGGATCATCAGCGGATTGCCCGATCGTGTGTAGCTCGCGCAGACCGCCTTGAAGTCCGGCAGATAAATGTCCGGGGCCAGCAGATCGACCTCGGGCGCGGCCGCCCGCCAGATGTCCATCACGCGCGAGACCGGCCCGCCGCTGGGGTAGTCGCCGGGCTTCTGCTGATCGTTCTGCACGAGCCAGGCGTTGGCGTACATGGGCAGCGGGTACTCGGCCTTGCCCGCGCGGACGACCTCGCCGACGTAGGACGCCATGTGCCAGGCCATGAACACCTCGTCGGTCCAGGGACTGTCGCCGAAAACCTCGGTCCACGTCCCGGATTCCTTGAAACCTGTCGATTCCCAGAGCGTCTTGACCTCGGGCAGCAGAGCATCTCTGTGGGTCTTGAGGTAGTCCATGAGCGATTGCGGAACCGCCGTTTGGAAGGCCGCATCGGCCGCGGGGTTGTGGTCGCGGGATTCCGGCATGATCCCGATCTCGTTCTCGACCTGGACCATGAGGACGGTGTGTTTCTGTCCGTCGATCCGACGGAGCTGCCGCATCAGGGCGGCGAACGCTCGGGCGTCGGCCTGGCGCGACGCATCGCAGAAAGGCGACAGGACGTCCTTGTTGTTGCCCCGGACGCCCTGGGCGCGGGGGAACCGCTCCAGGTCCTTCTTGACCCACGTGGGGATGTAGCTGGAGACGCCGTTCTTCCAACTCCCGAACCACAGCAGCACGAGCTTGAGGTCGTGCGCCCGGGCGGCGTCGACGAGTCCATCGACCAGGGCGAAGTCGAACTGCCCTTCCTGCGGCTCGAGCAGCTCCCACGAGACCGTCGCCAGAACCGTGTTGAGCTTCATCGCGGCGAGCTTGTCCCAGATGGGCTCCATATACTGAAGACTCGACGCGCTGGAGTTGTGCAGCTCCCCGGCGAGCATGATGAACGGCCGGCCGTCGACGATGAGTTGCGCAGCCGTATCTTTCTTCACCAGGCGAGGTATTTCCTCGCCGAGAACCGCGGACGGCAGGAGAATGGAGGCCATGACGGAGAGAAAGATCGGCAGACGACAGTTGCCCATACAGGACTCCCAGACAACGACTCACGAGTTTGACGCGACCACGTAACCCCCATTATGCACGCCTCCGGCCGGTCGGCAAGGCCAAACCGGCTCCCGGGGATGGCGCGGAAACATAGCACTTGAAGACCGAAATCGAGTATGATGGTGCGTAGCGGGGCGTGCGTTGCATACCCCTATGAAGGCGTTACTTGACAGTGGAGGATTCTCGCAATGATGTGGCGCATGGATAAGAGGAGCTTGTTGGTCGGTGCGGTGCTGGGCTCGGGGTTGTTCGTGCTGATCGGAGCGGCCAAGGATGAATTGGCCGGACCGGTCGGGCGGTATCGCGTGTCCTGCGCGCAGAACAGCGCCTACCTCGTCGACACGATAACCGGGCAGGTGTGGCTCAACAGCGAACGGGATTTCCGAATGCCGAAGTTGCGGTCCGGCGTGGCGACCGAGAGGCCGCCCATCGAGATTCCGACGGCGTCGAACCCGGCCGTTCAGAATCCGACAGTCCAGAGTCCGCTGACCCAAAGTCCGACGCTTCAGAATCCGGCTCCGGCAAAGCCGCCCGTGACGAGAAAACCCGCCGTCGAGACGCCGAAGACCGAAACCCATCCGACGTCCCGCCCCAACGGTTTCATCGGCAAATGGATCCTGAAGCACCCGACAGAAGGCGAGTTCAGCATCCAGATCCTGTCGGATGGCCGGGCGATCCTGACCAACGGCAATCAGAAATCCGAGGGCAAATGGGCGCTCGAGGGCAATCAGGTCACGATCACGACGGATCGCGAATCGGTCACGGCCCAGCTCGACGATCAGGGCCGGCTCCTGGTCAAGCAGGGCGACGGCGAACCGATCGCGTTCCAATTCGCGGAATGACGGCTGCCGCGTCCATGTGAGGGAGGTCAGAGCGATGGCTGACGACAATGTCGAGATGGAAGGGACCGAAGACGAGGGGCCGCCGACGCCGCTGTGCCTGCGGTGCCTGGAGCCCGTGGACCCTCTGGCCCACTATTGCCCCCACTGCGGGAACACCACGGGGCAGTTGACGCCGTACCTGCCGTTCGAGAGCATTCCCTGGGAGACGGGCATCTGGGGCCAGATGTGGCGACAGGTCGAATCGCCCAGGGTATCCGTCCCCGGCCGGCTACTGCGGCTGTTCATGATCGTCTGGGGCGCGCCGGCGCTGCTTGTCGGCCTGTTCTTTCGCCGGCGAAACCATGGGCCGACCGAACCCCAGCAATCGTAGGGCGCGCCCTTGCAGATGCCCCGCAGCATGACACGGACCCGCAAGATCCTGCTGTCGACGAGCGCTGTAAGCGTCGCTCTCCTTGTGCTGTTGTGCGTGCTGTTCACACGCCCGACCGTTCGAGCCAACCGCCTGTGCCGTGACGCGGGATTCGGCCGCCTGCCCGCATCCGCTCAGGATCTGCACATCGAACGCCGGGGGCCGATGTTTTCGACCCAGCGGGTGTACCTGCGATTTCGGGTGAACGCCGAGGAGGCTGCTTCATTTTTCAAACGCACCGGAATCGATCCAAACGATCCCAACGAGGAGCCCGGGTCGATGCAGATCGTTCGTTTCGGCGACAAGTCCCCGCCGTGGATGCAGTGGGGCAACCCGGTCAACGGACGTGTCTATCTGATCCCCAGAGGCAGCGGCCACGTCTGGCTGGCGATCGATGACGATTCGCACACGATCTATCTGGCGATGTACGAGTCCCGACCGGCCTGGCTTCGGCGGCTCCTGGAACGGTGTGGAATCGGCTGATGTTGTGCGCCGGTGCAGGACTCGGGTATGATGTGCGAGGATGCAGAATGGCGATCGATGTGCGGCACAGGAGATACCGGGAGGAACCATGATGCGAATCGACACAAAGGGCAGAACACGTAGCGGGCATTGGGTTGGGACCGCTTCGGCTCTCTTGCTGACCGCGGTTGTGGCAATGGCTCAACCGAGCCGGCCGGACCCGTCCAAACTCACGATACTGCGGGACATCGAATACGTCCCCGGCGGACACGAGCGGCAGAAGCTGGACTTGTACCTGCCGAAGACCGCGGAGGGGCAGCCCGCGACGAACTCGAAGAGGCCGTTGATCGTCTGGGTTCACGGCGGGGCCTGGCTGGAGGGCAACAAGAACGGCTGCCCCGCTGTGCGATTCACCGCCGACGGCTATGCGGTCGCGAGCATCAACTATCGGCTCAGTCAGCACGCGATCTTCCCGGCCCAGATCCAGGACTGCAAGGCCGCGATCCGCTGGCTGCGGGCCAACGCCGACAAGCATGGCATCGATCCCAATCGCATCGGGGTCTGGGGCGCCTCGGCGGGCGGGCACCTGGTCGCCTTGCTCGGAACCGCGGGCGACGTGAACGACTTCGACGTCGGTCCCAAC
Organism: Phycisphaerales bacterium; assembly: GCA_039679525.1. GTDB lineage: Bacteria > Planctomycetota > Phycisphaerae > Sedimentisphaerales > Anaerobacaceae > PLanc-01. Next base: position 6,069 of record JBDKUU010000448.1, read on the forward strand.
GCCGGCGTGTCCA
>JBDKUU010000449.1:0-1902 GCA_039679525.1 Phycisphaerales bacterium
GATCCAAAAGGACCATCTGCGGGTCCAATTCAAGAATGCCCCCGGCGGCTTGACGACCCGCGACGGGCGGCCACCGGCCCACTTCACCATCGCCGGGGCCGACCAGGTGTATCATCCCGCCGAGGCGACGATCGACGGCAGTGCCGTCGTGCTCCGCAGCCCCGCCGTCGAGACGCCCGTCTCGGTCCGTTTTGCCTGGGAGAATACCAACGTTGTGAATCTCGTCAATCGCGACGGTCTGCCGGCGTCGCTCTTCGGGAGCCAGACGCCAGACAGCCAGGCCGGCAACCGCTGAGGGGGACTCTCCCCTTGGACCCGTCCGGAGACTGAGCGATTACCCAAGCTGAAAGCTGACCGCTGACCGCTTTTCCCTCTCCGCTGTCGCTTGCGTGCCGGACCGGTTGAAGTTAATCTGGGCACGATGGTCTGCGGCCCGCGCTGGGACCGGCAATGTATCGTCGACTCACGTATTTTGTTTCGAACGCAGGCATCCCCTGCCAGGAGGAAACTCGCCATGAGCGAAAGCAAGAGCGGCACATCGCGTCGTGAATTTCTCAAGAACACCGGCCGTGTTGCCGTGGCCTCGGCGCTGGTCGGCGCGGCCGCCCCGCGCGTCCACGCGGCCGAAGACAACACGCTCCGCGTGGCCCTGATCGGCTGCGGCGGACGCGGCACCGGTGCGGCCGCCGACGCCATGTCGGTCAAGCAGGGGCCGGTCAAACTGGTCGCCATGGCCGACATCTTCGAGGACCGCCTGTCGGGCAGCTTCAGGAACCTGAACGAGAGGTTCGCCGCCCAGATGGACGTGCCGCAGGACCGCAAGTTCATCGGCTTCGACGCCTACCAGAAGGCGATGGATTGCCTGAAGCCGGGCGATATCGCGATTTTCGCCACGCCTCTGGCCTTCCGCTGGGTGCATTTTGCCCGAGCCATCGAAAAAGGGCTGCACGTCTTCATGGAGAAGCCGCTGACCGCCGACGGCCCAACCTCGCGCCGCTTGATCAAGCTCGCCGAAGATGCGGCGGCCAAGAACCTCAAGGCGGGAGTCGGATTGATGTCGCGCCACAGCCGGGCGCTCCAGCAACTGCACGACCGCATCCAGGACGGCGAGATCGGCGACATCGTCACCATGCGAGCCTATCGCATGACTGGGCCGATCGGCTCGGCGTTCTCGCCAAAATGGCCCGGCGAGCCGAGCGAGTTGCTCTGGCAGCTCAAGCGCTTCCACAGCTTCATCTGGGCCAGCGGCGGCTGTTACAACGACTTCTACATCCACGTCGTCGATCATTGCTGCTGGATGAAGAACGCCTGGCCGGTCAAGGCCCAGGCGCTGGGCGGCCGCCATTATCGCCTGGATCCGGCGGGCAACCCGTGCGTCGATCAAAACTTCGACTCCTATTCCGTCGAATACACCTTCGCCGACGGCACCAAGCTGATCCTCGACGGGCGGTGTGTCTCGGGCTGTGCGAACTTCTACTCCAGCTACGCTCACGGCACCAAGGGCTCGGCGGTCGTCTCCAAGGCCGGCGACTGCGGGGCGCCCTCGAGCACCTACAAGGGCCAGAGCCCGGAGAAGGCGAGCATGATCTGGGAATCCGAAGTCGCCCCGGACCAGCGCAACCCCTACCAGAACGAATGGAACGACCTCGTCGATGCGATCCGCAACGACAAGCCGTTCAACGAAGTGAAACGCGGCGTCGAGGCCAGCCTGGCAAGCTCCCTAGGCCGCAAAGCCGCTCACACGGGACAGGAAATCACCTTCGAAGAGATGCTCAATTCCAAGGAAGAATACGCGCCCGGTGCGGACAAGTTCACGATGGATTCGCCGGCGCCGGTCCGGGCCGACGCCGACGGCAAATACCCCATCCCCATGCCGGGGATCGTCACCAAGACCGAGTATTA
>JBDKUU010000450.1:0-1625 GCA_039679525.1 Phycisphaerales bacterium
ACCGGCCCTCGTCGGCGTAGCGGGCCTCGTTCCGCTCCCTGAGCGCCTCCTTCAACTCCTGAAACTGCCCCTCGGTATACGCCTTGGGATTCGTCGCGAACGCCTCGGCGAAATCGAGCATCGCCCGCTCCACCCGCGTGAAGACTCCCGGCCGGCCGCGATCCAAAAGCGCGCAGTACTTCGCCGCAAATGCCTCGTCCGACAGCCCGTGCTTGCGCGCGGTGAGCAAACTGAGCGTCGCGTGGTGGGTCCTTGTGTACGGCACGCGCCGCCGCTGGGCGATCAGGTTAATCACGAGCTCCTTGGCGACCCGGTCGAGGAATCCTGAGACCTGGACGCCGTTTCGGTACGAAGGCTCGTCGAAAATCAGGGCCGTCGAGTAGTTGAGCTGCTGCTCAAAGATTCCGGGCACCTGGACGAGGTAACGCGCCAGGTTGTTCGGAAACGGACTGGGGATCATATTCCCGGCCCAGATCCAGTCGGCCATGGACTGCAAGCCCTTGGTCCAGTTGCAGTTGTCCAGGCCTAGATCGGCATCGGGCAAGGGAATCGAGCACACCAACGGATGCGCGCTGAGCGCTTCGGCAAGTCTGGCCATCGTCGCGTCCTCCCATGCTCGCAGATTCACAGGTTGATCGGCTTGGCATTCCCTTCGGGATCGATCCAATAACTCTCTAGCTCCGGCAGCTCCAACTCCTTGCGCCGGCCGGAGATCATCTCTACCAGGGCGCGCACCGTCGCCTGGGCCTCGGCGTTCTGCTGGAGCAATTGCGGCACGTTGAGCACGCCCCCGAGCTCGGGCGGCGCCAGCCCGCGGACGAGTTGCCGCTTGATGATCCTCCGCTGCCGCGTGTTCTCCGAGGCCACGTCCGGGTTTGACGGGTCGCGGACAACGGCCGATGCCGCGCCGCGCGTCGACATCTGGTCGAGTTCCGGCACCAGGACCCACAACTGCTGCGCCTGGTAACTGGTGATCGAGCCTGCCAGGTTTGCGACAATCCCCTTGTAGTGGCAGTACTCGGCGAAGAATCGGATGTCGTCTAGCGACAAGATTCCCTGGTTTGCCAGCCCCGCCTGCACGTCCCGACGATTCACGTCGACCATCCCCTTGCCCGCAGTGTCCACGCAACAGATGCTCGATGTCTTGCTTAGGATCGACGTGTCGATCATGATCGCGTCAGCGCCCGCGTCGGCGGTGGCGTCGACCATCGCCTTGATAACCTCGGGGGTAGTCCGACGGACGTCATTCGGGACCACCCCTGGGAAATAGCGCGAATGGGGAAACAGCTCGGTCGTCCGCACGTAGGATGACTCGGATTCCTCGGGGAGGACGCCGCGCCGGATCAACGTCGGGAGCGACACCTGTGAAGCATCGGTGAACAGCACTTCGCCGTCGCGGTTGCGAAGGGTCCCCACGGCGTATTGCGTGAGGTCGAAGGCCCCTTCGTCCTCCGGGCGTGCACCTTTTTTTTGGGGGCGCCAGGGATTGAACTCACGCAATCCCACCAGGACGCGCCGCACCGCATCGTCCTGTTTGCGTGCGTCCCAAACATCCAGGTTCTGCGCGAACAGGACCGACATCACCTGGGTGTGACAGAACTGCTCCGTGCGGTGCAACGTATCGA
>JBDKUU010000451.1:0-5014 GCA_039679525.1 Phycisphaerales bacterium
TCGCCTCCTGATCATGACAGACGCGCCGCGGTGCGCCGTCGACTCTCCCGATCCGTCGGCACTGGAAGCGCTCGGCCGGGAGGTCGCCTCCGAAGACCCCGCCGTGATCCTCTGCACCTCCGGCACCACCGGCGATCCTCGCGAGGTCGAATTGACCCACGCGAATCTGATCGCCAATCTGGAGGGCTCGATTCGCAAGGTCGACCTGGGGCCGGCGGACGTCATGGGACACATCCTCCCGCCCCACCATTCCTTCGGCATGACCGTCGGCAAGATGCTGGCCCTGGCCGCCGGCGCGACGAACATCTACACGAACAGGTACCGCGATGTGCCGGACCTGATTCGCGACAAGCATGTCACGATCTTCATCGCGATCCCGGCCCTGTACACGACGCTCGCCAAGAAGCTCGACGACGGCGTGAACAAGCAGAAGAAACAGAGCCGCCTGATCGCCCTGCTCGACCGTTACGCACCGCGGTATATCGGCAGGAGAATGCGCAAGAAGCTCGGCTGGACCCAAGTGCGGTTCTTCCTCTCCGGGGCCGCGCCCATGCCCCGCTGGGTGCTGGAGAGTCTCTGGCGACGCGGGTTCAAGATGTTCGAAGGCTACGGCACGACGGAAAACTCCCCCGTCTACGGGTTCAACGAGCGACCCGATCGGATCGGCTCCGTGGGTCAGCCGATCAGCACGCTGCTGACCAAGATCGTCAATGACGACAATCAGCCTCTGCCGCCGCACCAGCGAGGCGAGATCTGTCTGGGCGGGCCGTGCATCGCGAAAGGCTACTACAAGAACCCCAAAGCCACGCAGGCCGTCATCGACGTCGATGAGAAAGGCGTCCGTTGGCTCCACACCGGCGATCTCGGCTATCTCGACGAAGACGGCAACCTCTACCTCACCGGCCGCAAGACGTACCGGACCAGTCTGCCCGGCGGCAAGAACGTCAACCCCGAACGTGTCGAGTCGGCTCTCTCGGAGGCGCGTTTCGTCAAAGAGATCCTCGTCGTCCCCAGCCGACGCGAAGACAGCAACGGCCTCATGGAAGAATCCGTTCGGGCTCTCGTGCAGCCGGCCTGGGAGGACCTGGAGGCCCACACCGGCCGTTCGCGCCAGGATCTGCTCGCCCAGTCGCAACTGGTCAAGAATCTGCTCTGGGAAAGCATCCGCGACTGCCAGCAGCGAAACAAGCACCTCTCCCACTTCGAGAAGATCGCGGCCCACAACATCGAGATCCATCCCGGCGAGTTTCAGAAGACCTCGACCGGCAAGGTTAAACGCGACCACTACATCAATCTCGAACACCTGGAGGCCAAGCACACCCGCATCGCGGAGTACAAGGCCTCACGAGCTGCGCAGCGACCAATCCACGACGCCGCAGGAGCTTGAAGGAAAATTCGAAGCTCGAAATTCGAAATCCGAAACAAGCACGAATGACCCAAATCCCAATGATCCAAACGGGGCGCCGGACCAGCGACAGCGTTTCGATCATTTGGACCTTCGTTCATTTGAGTTTGTTTCGGATTTCGAATTTCGGATTTCGTGCTTCTCTCTCAGTCGGTGCAGGATGTCCCAGTATGCGCCTCTCGCCCCTGCCGCAATGGCGCCGGCCAGTTCCGTGTTGTCGTTATAGTTGTGATCCGTCGCCTCGGCGTCGGGCTGCTCGTCCATCGGTTCGAAGAACCGCTCATCCCCCGCGATGAGGTCCTTGATCAGTTTCGCCGGGTTGGGCCCCAAGGCCGGCGACATGTAGAATGTCGGCCGGAAGAAATCCACCGGCCCCGTGTACTTGCGTCGCAGGCCGGGGTTGGTTTCGAGCGGGCCCTGAGTTGTGACGACGTCCACCATGCCGGTGCCGGGATAGATCCGAATACCCAATGAGGTTCCCGCGCAGTCGGGGTTGATTTGTTTGACGAAATCGATCGTCTCGGCGGCGGTCTGGGGCGTCTCTCCCGGCCCGCCCAGCATCAGGTCGATCATCACCTTGATGCGGTTCTCTCGGCACAGCCGCACGGCGTTGGCCAAGTCCTCGCTTCGGTGCGGCTGACGGTACGTGCTGAGCATCTGCTCATTGGCGGAATCGCCTGTGAAGTTGATGCCGACGCAGCCGGCCTTCCGCATGACGGCGGCCATCTGGGCGTCGAACGGCGTCACCGCCAGGTAGGTGTACCATCGCACCCGGTCGCCCAGGGATCGGCGATTGAACTCCTCGCACACGGCCATCGCGTGGCTGCGAGGCACGTTGAACTCCGCGTCGCACGTGTGCAAGACATCGATCCCCTGGCCCAGCAGCGATTCGATCTCGTCCGCGATCTCCGCGGGTTTTCGCGACCGGGGAATCGAGCCCTTCGAGAGAGGATCGGCGCAGTACAGGCACAGGCGATTGCAGCCCCGCTTGGTCTCGAACCCGCACTGCCCGCCGCGGGCGAAATAGGTCCGGTTGTCGACCATGGTGCGGCGCACCGGCAACGACAGATCCGCAGGCCAGGCCGGCTCGTTGACGACGATTCGCTCATCCTGACGCCAGATAAGCCCGGGGACTTTGGCAAAATCGCGGCCGTTCTGCAATCGCTCATAGAGGGCGACCGTGGCCGCCTCGCCGTCGCCGCGGATGCCGAACTCGACGCCCGTGTGCTCGACCACCTGCCGGGCAAAGACGGAGAAGCCGACTCCGCCGACCACGATCGGGGCATCGCTGAGGGTCCGGAGGTCCTTGACAAGTTGAGCGAGTCCCGGCACGAACCATTCGGCGCTCGGCCAGAAACAGTCGTCGACGTTTCGGAACGACAGCCCGATGAGCGAGGGGCTGTGGGAAGCGAAATGCTCGCGGATCGCCTTCTGGGGGTCGTCGCACAAGGCCAGATCGAGAATGTTCACGTCGATCCCGGCCCGCACGCAGGCTTCGGCCACGTACTCCAGGCCGATCGGCGCAATCGGCGGCGTCATTCGATTCGTATTGATGAGGGTCAGCATAGACCGACATCGTACCGGTCTTCGACTCAAATCGCAAGCAGGAGCGTCCGCGGCGGGCGACGGAGTCCCCCCGATCGTCAGGTGGCCTGCAGTTTATTCTTCTCAGCCTTCTTCTGGGCCAGCGAGGCCAGCAGGATACCGAGCTCATACAAGGCATACAAGGGTATGAGCAATGCAAGCATGGAGAACGGGTCGGGCGTCGGAGTGGCCACGGCCGCGAGAAACGCCAGACCGACGATCACGTACGGGCGATAGCCGCGAAGGGTCGCCAGAGAGACCAGGCCCGTGCGCACCAGGACGAACACGGCGATCGGCGTCTGAAAAGCCAGGCCGAAGACCAGCATCAAGACCGTCACGAACGACACGTATTTTTGCAGGGTCCATTCGCTGGCGATGCTGACCGCGTCGCCGAAACTGAGGAAGAAAGCCAGCGTGACTCTCGCGATGACGAACAGGAAGAACAGGGACCCGATGATGAACAAAGCAGCGGAGAAAGGCACCGCCCGATAGACATACCGCCGCTCCATCGGATAGAGACCCGCGGCGATGAATGCCCAGACCTGGTAGAAGACCCACGGCGCCGTGAAGATCAGGCCTGCGATCATGGAGATCTTCATGTAGGCCATGAACGCTTCGGCCGGCCCGAGGGACTTCAGTTGGCGCTCGAACGGCAGCGGGCCCTCGGCGCCCGCCCCATAGGTCTTTTCCACCCAGGTCCGAATGGCCTGCGAAGAAACGCTCTGCAGAACCTCGACCTGTTTCGGATCGAGTTCGGCGGGCGCGGCGTTGGGATCGGCCAGCCGCTGCGTCAGGGTCTCGAAGAATGTATCTGCGAAAGAGAGCATCTCTTTCTGGAACTGCGGCACTTCGGTCGCCTTGATTCTGCTTCGCATCGCCGCATCGTACGGGATCTCGACGAATTTCAGGATCTTCGTGCCGAAGATCAGGCTGAGGACGATGCCCACGAACAGGCCGAGCAGCGCCAGGATGAGCCGGGCGCGGAGCTCCTCCAGGTGATCGCCGAGGGACATCGTGCAGTTTTCGGGGTCGAGGATCTTCCTGATCTTGGCCATTCTTCAAACACAATCGAGATAAGACGGTTCCACTAGCAGCCGCTTGACGCGTTACTTCTTCACGTCGGAGGACTTGTTGTCGGAAACCGCGTTGGCGCTGGTCTTCTTCACATCGTCCACGAGCTCGTCCGTGGAGTCCTTGGCTTCATTGATCCCCTTCTTGAATTCCGTGAGGCTCTTGCCCACGCTGCGGGCCAGTTCGGGCAACCGCTTGCCGAAGATCAGCAGCGCGATCACCAGAATGATCAGCCACTCCCAGGAACCGGGCATGCCAAACGCCAACATCTGCATCGATTGAGTCATCGCATTCTCCTTGAGGCGGTTCGCGTACCGAAAACGCCAATACCATCAACACTTGGGAATTAACCTGGATTTATGTGGCCCCCGCTGCGTAGCGCCTTCACGACGCCCTGACAGACACATCACAACCGTAGTATAGTGGCCGGGCAGAACCCCGTCAACACGAAAAAAATGCAAGCTGCTGTCTGGATCCTCAGGTCCGCTGCGGCGCCGCCCGCCTATAGTACGGATCCGGTTTCTATCGGGCCATTCGCCTACAGGTTCGCGAGGCAGTCTTGATGGGCCGATAATTACACCGTGAACGCGTCAGGCAGCCACCCTGCTTTCCTTCATCACAGGCAGGCTCCCGATCTCGTTCGCATTCCGCCCTTCGGTAAATGGTTGCCTCTTCAGCACTTAAGTTCGATTTGGTCATTTTCCTCTTGCAATTGTCGTTCGGTTTCGGCTATAATACCGTCACTGCTTGAGTTAGAAGTAAGTGGATCTTGGGGGGTAGAAAAATGATTATGAGCAGGTTCTATTACGAGATCTGGTTGCCGTTCACGATGACCAAGCGTCGGATTCTGGTTTTGGCGATCGCCAGCTATATGGCCCTGTGCTAAGCCTTCCGTACGATGCCTTTTAGCGTCGGCTCTCACCGAGTCGGCTCGGCCCGCTTTTCCAGGCGCCG
>JBDKUU010000452.1:0-11975 GCA_039679525.1 Phycisphaerales bacterium
GTGACTGATACCACTCCAGGGCTCTCGCCGGCACGGCATGGTACAATTCACCGCCTTCGGTATGAGGGAAGATGATTCGGGAGTCCTCAACGTGCAGAAAAACAACCTGGGGCTCGGTCCGCATGGCATGTTCGCACTCGTCGCCGAAGAAAGTCAGCGTCGTCCCGGGCTTCAGGTCGCCATACAGCACGTTCGAGACCTCGACGGTCAGTTCGGGTCGAGTGTACACAGACGCAGAAGCTTCCATCGCCATGAGGGCGTCCCGTCCATAGATCTTCTCGTATTGCGCAAGTGCTTCCTGTGAGTACTTCGGCGTGTAAGTCTCGGTGATTTCGCGGCGCTCGACCAGGCGGGCCGCAAACACGTCCCCTCCGGCTTCGATCGCGCGGTGGATATGCAAGGCATATCCCTCCATGCCCATCTGATCATAGTATCGAGACCAGGCTTCTCTCAACGCCGGCTCGTGCTCCGGACTCTCAAAGAACACGTGATTCCAGCAACAACTGTCTGCACGAGCGCCAATCAGGACGTCTTTCGTGGCGATGATCTGCAGACAGTTGAATGAAACAACCCCTTTGTGGTAGAGCAGAGCGGTGTAGGGCCCGCATTCCTCCAGTCTCACGGGAGGATGTCTCTTAACGACCTCCGCAAGATCGTCGCCTTTGCGAATCCGCCGCAGAGCCAGGTCCTTCCAGACCGGATGGAAATGCTCGGCCCTCATGCAGCGATAGGCCAGGATGTCACGCCGGGAGTGAATGCCGAAGAACAGGCACAGAAGGACGACAGCAAGGACGCTTGAGACAAGGAACCCCGCCGCCACAATTACGATCCTCCTCCACTTCCTTCGCCTCCCGCCGATCGCAGTTGCTTTTCTCATACACACCTCTCGCCAAAGGCCGCACCTGTCGCCGCACCATGATTGTAGTCGAAGGCGACCAATGGATCAAGAGGCTGCAAGCCAACCTTCGGCGACTGGGATTTCACCTATGCCGAATTCACTTCTTGCTCTGTTCGTTGATCCAGGGGCTCGTCGTATCGAGTGCAGGACCAATATGCGGCTGGAATCCGTGTTGGCGTGTGGGCAACTGTTGCCTTGGGCCGGCAGATTCGACCGTTCACAGGGAGTGATCAAATGAATACAGCGAAATTATGCGTCATAGGCGTTCTGGCGTCGAGTCTGGCGGCCGCCGCGTCGGCGCGAGAACCGAAGGATACGAGTTGGCCCACGGCGAAAGACGAGTCTTCCTGGCAGTGGGGAATGGCCGTGGAGAAGCCCCGTGAATCCCAGGCGTTCGCCGGCTCGCAGGTCGGCGCGAATCTCCATCGGGCGACGCTGCTGGAGGGCTCGACCGTCCGAAGTTCGGACGGCGCGAGTCTAGGCACGGCGTACGACCTCGTGCTGACGCCCGACCTCAACCACGTCTCTTACGTGGTGGTCATGAACAACCGGGGGTTTCACGCGGTTCCGTGGTCGGCGGTCCGGACCGGCGCCGACGGCAACATCGTCGTGCCTGTCTCCGAACGCCAGTTCGCAGAGGACCCCGGCTTCAGGCAGTGGCCCGCCCAGGGAAATCCCCGCTGGCTCCAACGCCCCGGCGAACAGCCTGAGGGCGCGGAGCCGAACGCCGCGACGGCGAACGCACAGAACATCCAGGATCGCCGTTTCAGCCGACTCGATGGGCTCGCCGTGAGAGGACAGGAGAATCGCAAGGTCGGCACGATCCGAGACCTTGTGGTCTCCACCGACACGGGCGAAGCTGCCTACGCGATCGTCTCCACCGGCGGCTTTCTCGGGCTCGGCCGGCAGTTCGCCGCGATCCCGATGGACGCCGTGAGTCTGGACGCCCAGCGACAAGTCGCACGAGTCGACGCGGACCGCCAGACCCTGAAGCGATACGCGTTTTCGCCCAAGGCGTTCCCCGACCTGTCCGACCCGCTCTACGCCCAGCAACTGAACCAAGCCTACGGCGTGGAAGGAGCCGGCACCGTCCTCGGATACGTGCCAAGCGAATGATGACGACTGTCCGTGCGGCGGCGACAGGCTCCGAAGATAGGAACGATGATGTCTCGCGCTGAGACGCAGGGACGCAGAGGTCGGAATACGTTCTTTCTCGTTCTTCTCCGCGCCTCCGCGTCTCTGCGCGAGACATTCCCGGGTCGCGGCCGAAGGCCGCCGCACCGGGGCTTCTCACACGCCCTCCCCCGGCGTAACCAGAAGGCCCCCAACAGCCTTCGCGTGAACGACGGCAACGCCTTTGAAATCGACATACCGTGGCTGGTTCACCTCGCACGGTCCCGCGTCGTCCTTCGTTGGGAGCCATTGGGCCAACTCATCCGGGAAGTTCAGATAAGCGAACTCGCCCTGGAGTTCCCACGCCTTGCGGTCGCGGGCCTTGGCCGCTTCGATCGGATCGTCGAACCATCCGATCAAGATGTCCTTGCCCTTGTACCGAATGAGCGACTTGTACTTGCCGTTCTGTTCGTGATATCGAACCCCCTTGAAGCCCGTCGCACCCCGATGAGGCGCACGATTGTAGCTGTTCTGCTCCTGTGTGCAGTTCCGCAGAAACCGTTTGCGGTTGTCCAAACCGTCCAAATTGATGTGATCAACGATCATGTCCGGCGGGGTCTTCATGACCACCCGATGCATGAAAACCAGCTTGCCGTCAGAACCCCCGCGACAGGCATAGCATGTATGTTTGCCGACGGTCGCACACCACTTGTGCTTGTTCAGTTCCTCGTAATCCTCAGGGTCCACGATCGCAAACAATCCGCGAGTCAGCGGAATCTTGCAGAACTTCTCCCCCGGCGTGACTGCAATCTCATGAGGCTCGCAAGCCACGCCGGGCTTGGGACAGAAGTTCCGGCAGCACGACTCGGTGTAGACGCCGCAGGTCTTGCCGGGGCGGTCGGCGCAGACGGAGCAGATCACCATCCCCGGCCACCGCGACAGCGCGACCCGCAGCCACCGCCCTTCGGGCCTCTTCCCATACACGCAGTTCCGACAGCATCGCTTTTCCATAGCTCGTCTCCATAACTCACGATTCGTGACTCGTGGCCCGTGGCTCGCAGAGGCATGTTGTCGATCAATGAAGTACAGCTTTCGGGCCGCCAGCAATAGGGCCCACAGTTTCAGCATATATCTCGATCCCGCACGGGCCGTCTCTGAACCCGTGCAAGTTCGGTATATTATAAACAACCCCTCCCCATTCTTCAAGAACATATTCAAATCTCGCCCCGCCGTAATTGCAGGCCGGACAAGGGGTAAGGGACACTCCGAAAAAACTCCCGAAAAATCCGGATTGCCTCTCGCCAAGCCGCCAAGAACGCAAGAAGACTGGGACGAAAAGCCCCTCCACAACCACACGCGGGATCTCAAGGTGTTTCGCCCGCCGTCGGTTAACCGAAGATCAGGAACAGCCTGCTTGTCTTCGAGCGGAAATAGTAAATCACACGCACGCCGCCCCGCTTGCCTCGTCCCGAGCCCGACCAGCGGATCTTTCGCAGGCCGTTTCCGCCGGGAATCAGAGCGCCGGCGGTGGGATGCAACACCAAATGCTCTTCGAACTCGCGGAACTGTTCATCGTTGAACAGGTCGTCGCGGCGTCTGGCAAACGGCGCGGTTTCGACAATTTCCATGCTCTATCAATTATACGGCATTGCCGTATATGCTGCAATCGGAAAAGTGCGCCCTATGGGAGTTTCAGCATCAAGGCATGCTCGCGCCTTGGGAGCATCCAGAGCGAGTTCTTAGAACGAGTTCTGACAGAGCCCGTGCGAGCTCTCTCTCCGGCCCCCGAAGATTGGATTACAGAAAACAACGTACGTCAGATCTTGCGTAGGTTGGGTCCGAGCCGGACCGAACGGTGCGTGGAACGCACCCTACGAAGCCCCTGCCGTCCACGGATAGGCGTAAGTCTTTTACCCATCGATATTTATCTGCGTTCATCAGCGTTCATCCGCGGTTCCAGGGTTCTCCTCCTCTCCGGCCTGCCGCCTACAGCCTCCCGCCTGCCCCTCAGCCGGCTGTCAACTTGGCGTGCGGCGTGGGCCGGCGGGCCTGAATTGGCATGTTGGCGGGCCGGCGGGCCGCGATCTCACAGACCGGCGGATGAATTCAGAGCAGCAGTAAATTCTTTAATTATCAGGATTTACGAGTTGCAGAGGGGCATTGGACCGGTAAGATCGGGCCTCTGGTATACCTTTTGCTCCAAACATGGGATTATGCGTCAATACCCGAAAATAACCGTTTGTCACGCATGCAGTTAAGGAGGCACGCAATTATGGCAGTGAAAGATTTGGCGTTTCAGGCTGAGGCAAGGGCCAAGCTGCTCGCCGGGGTGGAGAAACTGGCGGCGGCAGTCAAGGCAACCCTCGGCCCGCGCGGTCGCAATGCCGTCATCGACAAGAGCTGGGGCGGCCCGACCGTGACCAAGGACGGCGTAACCGTCGCCGAGGAAATCGAGCTGACGGACAAGGCCGAGAACCTGGGGGCCAAGCTCGTAAAGCAAGCCGCCAGCAAGACTTCCAAGATCGCCGGCGACGGCACCACGACCGCGACCGTCCTGACCGAAGCCCTCTATCGCGAGGCGTACAAGAACCTGACCGCCGGGGCGGACGCCATGGCGCTCAAACGCGGCATGGAAGCGGCGGCCAAGGCCGTGGTCGAGAAGCTGGCTTCGCTCGCCAAGCCGGTCTCCATCGACAAGCCGGCCGACATCATCAACGTGGCGTCGATCTCGGCCAACAACGATCGCGAGATCGGCAAGATCATGGCCGACGCGTTCGTGCGGGTCGGCAAGGACGGCGTCATCACGGTCGAAGAGGGCAAGAGCTTCGATACTCACGTCGACTTCGTCGAAGGCATGCAGTTCGACCGCGGATACCTCTCGCCGCACTTCGTGACCGACCAGGACAAGATGGTCGTGGAGATGGACAAGCCGCTGATCCTCGTCCATGAGGAGAAGATCAGCACCGTGGCCAAGCTGATCCCCCTGCTGGAGAAGGTGGCCCAGGCCAAGAAGTCGCTGCTGATCATCGCCGAGGATATCGAGAGCGAAGTCCTGGCGACGCTGGTGGTCAACAAGCTCAAGGGCGTCCTCAAGATCGCGGCGGTCAAGGCCCCCGGCTACGGCGACCGTCGAAAGGCCATGCTGCAGGACATCGCGGTGCTGACCGGCGCAGAGCCCATCTTCAAGGACCTGGGCGTCGAGCTGGACAAGATCACCCTCGCGCAGCTCGGCCAGGCCCGCAAGGTCACCATCGACAACGACAACACGACGATCGTCGAGGGCGCCGGCAAACAGGACGCCATCAACGGCCGGATCAAGCAGATCAAAGACGAGATCGAGTCCACCACGAGCGACTACGACCGCGAGAAGCTCCAGGAACGCCTGGCCAAGCTCACGGGCGGCGTCGCCGAGGTCAACGTCGGCGCCTCGACAGAGGCGGAGATGAAAGAGAAGAAGGCTCGCATCGAGGACGCCTTGCACGCGACCCGCGCGGCCATCGAAGAAGGCATCGTGCCCGGCGGCGGCGTGGCCCTGATCCGCTGCATCGACGCGGCCAAGTCGGTCAAGCTCACCGGCGACGAGAAGACCGGCGCCGAGATCCTGGCCAAGGCCCTGCGGACCCCCTGCTTCTGCATCGCGGACAACGCAGGCGCGACGGCCCACCTGGTCGTCAACAAGGTCTACGAGGGCAAGGGCGCGTTCGGCTACAACGCCGACAAGGACGAGTACGAAGACCTCGTCGAGGCCGGCGTGATCGACCCGGCCAAGGTCGTCCGCACCGCACTGCAGAACGCCGTGAGCATCGCGAGCCTCCTGCTGACCACCGACTGCCTGGTGACCGAGAAGCCCAAGGCCAAAGACGAGATGGGCCCGGGCGGCCCCGGCGGCGGCATGGGCGGTATGGGCGGCATGGGCGGCGGCATGGGCGACATGGACATGATGTAAGCCGCGACAGGCAGTCAATCACGTGCAGTTGGAGTCGGTATGACAAAGCAGGAAGGAAGGCAATGGCTGGTGATCGGGGCCACGGTGGTGAGCCTGCTGATCGCGATGGTCATTCTCGCCAGTTGCGGCGGGTCGACGTCGACGCAGATCGGCAAAGCCGCCAAGGCCGAGCCCATCAGCCAGGACCAGCGAATGGAATGGTGGCGGGACGCCCGATTCGGACTCTTCGTGCATTTCGGCGTCTATGCGGTTCCGGCCGGGACCTACCGCGGCGAGCGAATCGACGGCGGCGGCGAATGGATCATGAACCAAGCCAAGATCCCCGTCGCGGAGTATGAGAAGCTCGCGCCGAAGTTCGACCCAGTTGGTTTCAGAGCCGACGAGTGGGTGCGGCTGGCCAAGAACGCCGGCATGAAGTACATCGTCATCACGAGCAAGCATCACGACGGTTTCTGCTTGTGGGACTCGAAGGTCAGCAACTGGGACATCATGGACGCCACGCCGTTCAAGCGGGACATCCTCAAGGAGCTGTCCGTCGCCTGCAAGAAGCAAGGCGTCAAGCTGTGCTTCTACCATTCGATCATGGACTGGCACCATCCGGACGCCCAAGGCGCCTGCTATCCCAACTACAACGACGGGTCGAACCCCAATTTCGCCCGCTACGTGGAGACTTATCTCAAGCCGCAGTTGGCCGAACTTCTGACCAACTACGGCCCGATCGGCGTACTCTGGTTCGACGGCGAGTGGATCAAGGACTGGACCGAGGCCCAGGGCAAGGACCTCTATTCCTACGTCCGCAGCCTTCAGCCGTCGATCATCGTCAACAACCGCGTGGGCAAGGGCCGCAGCGGCATGGAGGGCCTCACCAAGGGCGAGGCCGCCGGCGACTTCGGCACGCCCGAGCAGCAGGTGCCCCCCGAGGGGCTTCCCGGCGTCGACTGGGAGACCTGCATGACGATGAACGACACGTGGGGCTTCAAGTCCTACGACGAGAACTGGAAGAGCGCCGAGGATCTGATCCGCATGCTCGCGGACGTCGCCAGCAAGGGAGGCAACTTCCTGCTGAACGTCGGCCCGACGCCGGAGGGTCTGATCCCCCAGGCCAGCGTCGAGCGGCTCGAAGCGATGGGCAAGTGGATGGCCGTCAACGGCGAGAGCATCCACGGCACCACGGCCAGCGTCATCGGCCGGCCCGACTGGGGTCGCTGCACCGTCAAGGGCGAGAAGCTGTATCTGCACGTGTTCAATTGGCCGACCGACGGCGCGCTCAAGGTGCCCCCGGTTCAGGGCCAGGTCGACAAGGCCTATCTGCTGGCCGACAAGAAACGAACGAGCATCCCGGTTGCCGCAGGAGCGGAGGGCTTGGCGCTCTCTGTGGCCTCGCAGGCGCCGGATGCAATCGATAGCGTGGTTGTGCTCGTACTGAAAAACAAATAAATCGCGTAGAGAATACCTGTAGGAGAAGGAGTAACGCAGTATGGAACTGAGACCTCTGGATGACAGAATCGTGATCAAGCCGTCGCAGGCCCAGGACAAAACCGCCGGTGGCATCTTCCTGCCGGACGCCGCCAAAGAGAAACCGATGATCGGCAAGGTCGTCTGGATCGGCCCGGGCAAAGCCCAGGATGACGGCAAGCGGACCCCGGTGTCTGTGAAAAAAGGCGACGAGGTCGTCTACGGCAAGTACATGGGCAACGAGGTCGAGATCGACGGCCAGAAGTACGTCATCGTCAGGGAAAGCGACCTCCTGGGCGTCCTGGAGAAGTAACATTCACAGCAACCGACGATCCGGGTCAGCCGGAGCGGTTCTTTCAGCGAAAAAGGAAATAAGACATGGCAAAACAGTTGATGTACAGCGATGCCGCGAGAGTCGAGCTGCGGGAAGGACTCAAGCAGCTCGCCGCCGCGGTCAAAGTCACGCTCGGCCCGACCGGCCGAAACGTCGTGCTCAACAAGAGCTGGGGCTCGCCGAGAATCACCAAGGACGGCGTCTCGGTCAGCAAGGAGATCGAGCTGCCCGAGCCGTTCAAGAATATGGGCGCCAAGATGGTCAACGAGGTCGCCAGCAAGACCTCCGACGTCGTCGGCGACGGCACGACCACGTCCATCGTGCTGGCCGAGGCGATCTACCTGGAGGGCCTGCGGCATGTGGCCGCGGGCGTCAATCCGATGGCCCTGAACAAGGGCATCGCCAAGGCCACCGAGGTCGCCTGCAACTTCATTCAGGGCGCCAGCGTGCCCGTCAAGGGTCATGACGACATCGCCAAGGTCGCCACGATCAGCGCCAACAACGACGCCTCGGTCGGCGAGATCCTCGCCCAGGCCATGGACAAGGTGGGCAAGGAAGGCGTCATCGAGATCGAAGACGGCAAAGGCGTGGACAACGAGCTGACGCTGGTCGAAGGCATGCAGTTCGACCGCGGATACATCTCGCCGTACTTCGTGACCAATCCCGAGACGCTCGAAGCCGTCTTCGAGGACGCGTACGTCCTGCTGCACGAAAAGAAGATCTCGAACATTCGCGAGTTCGTCCCGCTGCTGGAGAAGATCGTCCACCTGGGCAAGCCGCTGCTGGTAATCGCGGAAGAGGTCGAGGGCGAGGCCCTGGCGGCCCTGGTGATCAACCGCCTGCAGGGCGTGCTGAAGATCTGCGCCGTGAAGGCCCCCGGCTTCGGCGACCGCCGCAAGGCCATGCTCCAGGACATCTCGATCCTCACCGGCGGCGAAGTCATCACCGAAGACCTCGGCATCAAGCTCGAGAACGTCGAAGTCTCGCAGCTCGGCCAGGCCAAGCGGATCGTGGTGACCAAGGACAACACGACGATCATCGAGGGCGCAGGCAAGAAGAAGGACATCCAGGCCCGTTGCGATCAGATCCGCGCCCAGATCGAGAAGACCACGAGCGACTACGATCGCGAGAAGCTGCAGGAGCGGCTGGCGAAGATGACCGGCGGCGTCGCCGTGATCCACGACGGGGCCCCCACCGAGACCGAGATGAAGGAGCGCAAGGACCTGCTCGACGACGCGCTGCACGCCACGAGAGCGGCCGCGGCCGAAGGCGTCATCCCCGGCGGCGGCGTCACCTTCCTGCGGGCCATCAAGGAAGTCGAAAAGGCCCGCGGCAAGGCCAAGGGCGATGAGAAGATCGGCTTCGACATCGTCATCGACGCCCTGAAGGCCCCGACGGCCCAGATCGCCGACAACTCCGGCGAGCAAGGCGAGGTGATCGTCGCCATGCTGCTGGAAAAGCTGGAGAAAGAGAAGAACGTCGGCTATAATGCCGCTACCGGCGAATACGTCGATATGTTCAAGGCAGGGATCATCGATCCGGCCAAGGTGGCTCGCACTGCGTTGGAGATGGCGGCTTCCGTGGCCGGCTTGATGCTGACCACGAACGTGCTGATCACCGAGCTGAAAGACAAAGATCAAGAGCCGATTCACGGCTCCGTTCGATAATTGATAGGAGGTCCAGGCCACAGAAGAAGAAAGCACGAAATTCGAAACTCGAAACAAGCACGAATGACCAAAATTCGAAATTCAAGACGGCGTCGCGATTCGCGTCAGCGTTTCGGTCATTTGGGTTTTGAATTTTGAATTTGTTTCGGATTTCGATATTCGAATTTCGGATTTCTTTCTTCTTCTGTGGCTGACCCCTCTGTACGTTTATGGCCAAGCGGGATTATTACGAGGTTCTCGGGGTCGATAAGAAGGTTTCCGAGGACGAGATCAAACGCGCGTATCGGCGGATGGCGATCAAGTACCATCCGGACAAGAACCCGGGCAACAAGGAGGCCGAGGCGAAGTTCAAGGAATGCGCCGAGGCCTACGAAGTGCTCAGCGACGCCGAGAAACGCCGGCAGTACGACCAGTACGGCCACGAAGGTCTCCGCGGCACCGGCATGCACGACTTCTCCCGGATGAACGTCGAAGACATCTTCAGCATGTTCGGCTTCGAAGATTTCTTCGGCAGCGTGTTCGGGGGCGGAGGCGGCGGTCGAGGCGGGCGAGGAGCCCGACGCGGCGGCGCCTCCCGCGGCTACGATCTCGAAACCGGCGTCGAGATGACGCTCGACGAGGTCGCCACCGGCACCGAGAAGACCATCGAATTCACCCGGCAGGATCGCTGCACCGAGTGCAACGGCAGCGGCGCCGCGCCGGGCACGCAGCCGACCCGCTGTCCGCTCTGCGGCGGCAGCGGCCAGGTGGCCAAGGGCGGCGGCTTCTTCCAGATGGTCTCCACGTGCCCGCAATGCCAGGGCGCCGGGCACATCGTTCAGACGCCCTGCTCGAAGTGCCGCGGCAGCGGTTACGTGCCCAAGAAAAGAACCGTCACGATCAAGATCCCGCCGGGCGTGCACGAGGGCCAGGGCATCCGCGTCGCCGGCGAGGGCGAGCCCGGCCGCGACGGCGGGCCCAACGGCGATCTGTACTGCTACGTACGGGTCAAGCCGCACGAGTTCCTCGAACGCGACGGCAACGATCTGATCGCGGTCGTCCCCATCAGCTTCACGCAGGCGGCGCTGGGGGCGAGCATCGAGGTGCCCAGCCTCAATGGAATGCGGGCACTGAAGGTCCCCGCGGGCACCCAGTACGGCAGCACCTTCCGAATCCGCGGGCAGGGTCTGCCCGACATCCGAACCGGCCGAACCGGCGATGAGTTGGTCCACGTCACCGTGGAGACGCCGGCCAACCTCAACGAGCGGCAGGAGGAACTATTGAGGGAATTCGCGAAAACAGAAAATCGAACCGTTTCCCCGAAATCCCAGGGATTCTTCGAGAAACTGAAACGACATTTCGGTAACCACTCATGAGCGACGAAACGAAAAACCAAGCGAGCGAGCAGGAGCAGCAACAGGACGAGCGGCCCCGGCCGGGCGCCGAGGCAACGGACAAACTGCAGGCGTTGCAGCAGGAACTCGACGGCGTTCGCAAGGAGAAGGACGAGACTTTCGCCAGACTCCAGCGGGTCTACGCGGATTTCGCCAATTTTCAGAAGCGCGTGCCCAAGCAGATCAGCGACGCCGTGGCTTATGAGAGAGAGCGGATGCTCAAATCGTTGCTCCCGCTCGTCGACAACTTCGAGCGGACGCTCAAGGCCGAGGGCTCCACGCAGAACGTGGAGGCGCTGGTCAAGGGCGTGGAAATCATTCGAGACCAGATGCTCGGCGTCCTCAAGACGCATGGCGTCGAGCCGATCCAGGCGGTGGGCGAGAAGTTCGATCCCGAGCGGCATGAGGCCATGCTGCGAAAGAGCGAGCCCGACAAGCCCGACGACACGGTCCTGGAGGAATATCAAAGGGGCTTTAAGCTGGACGACCGCATTTTGCGGCCCAGCCGCGTGGCGGTGAACAAAGTCCAGGGGAAGCCCAAGAAGACGGCCTCGGGCGAGGGCACGGAAGCATCAGAGGCCGCTTCCAAGTAACAAAGGAACGGACGCGGGAGCGCCATCCTGCGTCCGTTCGGCAGTACAGTGTGTGGAGTTAAGAATGCCGACCTACGAGTACGCATGTACGGAGTGTAAACACCATTTCGACGAGTTTCAGAGCATCACGGCCAAGCCGCTGCGGAAGTGCCCCCAATGCGGCAAGATGTCGTTGAAGCGTCTGATCGGGACCGGCGCCGGGTTCATCTTCAAAGGTTCCGGCTTCTACTGCACCGACTATCGCAGCGACGGATACAAACAGGCAGCCAGCGGTTCGCACACAGCCAAGGATAAGCCCGCCGAGAAGACGGAGACCAAGACCGAGAGCAAGCCAGCCACGCCCGCTCCGGCTCCCGCCAAGACCGAAGGCGGAAACGCCCCGAAGAAGAAGTCCGCATAGGGGGCCGCATCGACCGACTTCGATCGTCTTACGCCTGATGGATTTTGACTAACGAGACGGGTAATCCGACTGAGCAACGCGTCGTTGTAGACTCCGAACTATGAAGAGTCGGTGGGGCAAGCCCCACCCTACATGTTGCCGATCTTGCTCGTCGAGACTCATCAGGGCAGGCCCTCGTCGCTGCCCACGCGAATCC
>JBDKUU010000453.1:0-2553 GCA_039679525.1 Phycisphaerales bacterium
CCAGGATCACGGCAACCCGGTTCACTACCGAAACGTCTGGGTCCGCGAGTTGAAGGACTGATCGAAGTCCTCCCGCAAATCAAGAACACACGGGGCGGTTCCTTGGAGCCGCCCCGTTCTTTTTATCTCATTTCGCAGTCTCTTCCCGCGGGGCGTCTTGCCCCGGCAGTTCCTCCGGCCGAAGGTCCCTGATCGTGAGATCCCCATAGATGACACGATAGGTGAGAGAGTCCCGAGGCCGCCACCACATGATGGCGGTTTTGCCGTCGCCGAGTCGGACCCCGCCTCCGACATATTGCAGATCCTCGACGCCGCCGCCGTAGCGAAGCTGGCTGAGTTGCCGGTCCGCCCTTGTCCAGCAGTCGGACACCGGCAGGAGGCGTCGCTCAATCTCCTCGTCGGAGAGCTTGTGATCCGCGATGTACCGGCGAATCGTCTGCTGCATTCGAGGAAGCTCGATCGCCGGCGGAAATACGCCGTCCAGAAACTCCGCCACGACTTTCAAGCCCGTGAGCAAGGGCTCCTCCGGCAGGCCCTCGCCCACGCGAGGCAGGTCCGTGTAGCCTTTCCCGGTCTTCTTCACGGCGTAACCTTCCGGGGCCGTCGTGTCGAAGAGAGTCTCATCGAAAGCCACATCAAACGCGAACTGATCGAGAACGATCGTTCTGCCCGCATTCCTGTGGCTGATCTCCAGACGAGCCGGCAGTCGGGTGTGAACATCCGCCCATAGGATGATGTCATTGTCGCCCGGCGTGTGAAAACCGACGACTGAGCGTCCATCCAGGGAACTCATGCCCAGTTCCTCAGCGGCCCTCTCCTGCATGGAATTCACGAGCGTCAGAAGATCGAGGTCGCTCGTGGGCTCGATGTCAGGCCAATGTTCATGCGCCTGTTTGCGATCGGGATACAAGGCCAACTCCTTGGGAATCGACAGGTCGTACACGAGGATCGACCCGTCGGACAACAGCTCCCGGCGGCGGGTCAGGCTGAATTGCTCCAGCGTCCGGACATTCGCCGGCTGGTTGGCCTCTTCCACGGAATATCGACAGCGATACGGGCGAAACTCGCGGATCTGCGTCAGGACATCGGCGAATGTCACGCCGGCTCCGTCGATCGACCCATCAAAGAAATAGAATCCCACGGCAATCAGGGCAGCGGCCGCGACGGCCCACTTGGTGACTCGCAGTTGCATGCCATACCTCCTTCTCAAAGACGCCTCGCAGACGCGCGACGCCTTCCCCCGACTATTCAACGCCGTCTCTGCCGCACGGAGAACACGTTCGTCCGCCGAGGCGCCCGGCTCGATTCGTATCCGCCGGGCCAGCGATTCGATCTCTTTCGGGGTTCTCATGGTTCGTTCCCTTCCCCAAGAAGCTCGCGGAGCTTCTCAATGGCATATCGATACCGACTGTGGGCCGTCCGCAACGGGATATCCTGGATGCGGGCGATTTCGCGGAAGGCCAGACCGCCCTGGGCGTGCAGGACGAAGACCTCCCGCTGGTCGCAGGGCAATCGCCCGATCGCCTTGAGCAGTGCCGCGGCCTGCTCATCGTGGATCAACTGTTGAGGCGGACCGGCCTGAGCGGCAGGACAATCCAGTTCCTCCGGCGGGCGCCCGACCTGTTTCGCCTGCCGACGGATCTGGTCCCGGGCCCGATTGACCGTGCAACTTGCCAGGTACCCTTTCAGATTGCTGGAAACCCGAACGCTACCAGCCGACTCCGCCAGGCGGACGAACACATCATGCAGACAGTCTTCCGCCAGACCTCTGTCGCCCACCAGCGACACCGCGATCGTGAACAGATCGACCCGGTATTTCTCGTAGATCCGGCGCAGGGCGTCGCTGCTTCCACGCCCCAGTTGTCTGAGCAAGAGCCGATCTTCCGATGCGAACATATCCGTCCTGATGCCTGGTCTTGAACGTTCAATCGCCTATAGACGAACGGCGATGGGATTCTACTCTGGAAAATCTCGCTTTTCCCGAATCATGTTGCAATCACGAGGAAATCAGCGGCAGGCAGAGTCTTCAGAGCTCGTTGATGGTTGGCGTGGGATCAAAAGAACGTGTGACGGACGGGCTGCTTTTTCAGCTCGGCGACGGTGGGCAGCAGAAGATGAGACCGAACGTCCGCGATCTTCGTGAATTCGTGGACGATCCGGGCGACGGCCGCTTCGGAGCGAGTGTGAAGCATGGCGAAGAGATTGCAGGACCAGCCGTCGAAGGTCCGACGCTCGTAGCAGTGACTGACGGCCCGGAATCGAGCGAGTTTGCGACCTGCGTCAAGGACGGACTCGGCCGGCGTCTCGGCCGCGAACAGGACATTGGTCGTGTAGCCGAGCTTGCGGTGGTCCATGACCGCGGCAATGCGGCGGAGCACGCCGCTATCTTTCAACTCGGTGAGAAGCCGCAGAACCTCATCGGCGGTCCGGCCCTCGCATTGCAGAGCGTCGAATGGATTCGACGTTGGCTCGATCCCCTGCTGCAACGCTTCGAGCAGTCGCTTGTGTTCGGGACGCAACGATGCGGGCTCAACGACGGGGACTTCATAGTCG
>JBDKUU010000454.1:0-8818 GCA_039679525.1 Phycisphaerales bacterium
TTCAAGAAGCAGCTCACCGGCCAGGAATGGGACTACGACTTCCGTCGGCTGTTCTACACGTGGTCCCCCGATATCACGACGGGCAAGTTCCAGCCGTGGGTGGAAGTCGCCAGCCGGGAGAAGACCTGCGGCTGGATCACGCCGGGGGACCTCTGGGTCGCACCGAACGGCGATGTGCACGTCCTCTGGACCGAGCGGGCCCTCGATGAACGTCTGCGAGAGAAGTTCTTCCCCGGGCAGAAGCAGAGCCACTCGCTGAATTACGCCGTGATCCGCAGGGGCGCGGTCGTCTCGCGGCGAACACTGCTCGCGGCTGAAGAGGGCAAATCCAACGAACAGCCCGGCCGGGGACGATTCCAGGTGACGCCGGACAATCGCCTGTTCGTGATCTTCTACGTCCAGGGGACTGATGCAAGTGGCCGACGGGTCTCCGAGAACCGTCTCCTGGAGATCCTCTCCGACGGTTCGGCCGGCAACTCTGTTCGCGTCCCGCTGACCAAGCCTTTCACGGAGTTCTACACGGCCACCCCGCGCGCCGGCTCGCCGCCCTCGCGGACGCTGGAATTGCTCGGCATCCGCCAGGGATCGTCCGCGACCATCAGCTACGCGAGGATCAGGATAGACTACTGATCGACTCCGGGTGGCAGCGACGAGCTCCGCTTGTCGCTGCCACCCGGACTCAAGAACAACGCTCCCCCGCATTCGGGGGAGCCTGGCCCACGTCGTCAGTTGCCCGCAGTCTCCAGAACCAGCACGGAATCCACCTCGTCCGGGGCGGCCTGCGGCAGGGAGATCGACCACTTCTGGCCGTTCTGCTTGACCGCCAGAGGCGTCTTTTGCGCGTCGGCCAGCATGTAGGCTTTCGTCACCTTCTCCTGGGTCGCCGGCAGTTCGAACGCCCCGGCGGGCCACTGGAACAGGTGGATGAACAGCTTGCCGGGCTTAGTCGTGCACCGCCACTCCTTGCGGGCGACGAAGGCCGGCTTGCCCTTGGAGTCCTTCTTCTCAGGGTCGATGCCGCCGAGTTCCTCGCCGAACGGGGTCACGCCGGCCCCGTAGATCGACTCGCCGTTGACCTTGAGCCAGCGGCCCACAGCCCGCAGATTGTCCTGGCTGGGCTGCGGGATGACGCCCTCGGCGGTCGGGCCCACGTTCAGGAGGTAGTTGCCGCCCTTGCTGACGATGTCCACCAATTTGAACGTCAGGTCCTCGGGGCTTTTCCAATTGTTGTCATAGCTCTTGTAGCCCCAGGTGTCGTTGAGCGTAGCGGGCACCTCCCAGTCTTCGCGGACGACCTCGTTGGGAATCCGATTATCGCCCATCGAACGGTAGTCGCCCTTGGTGCCGAGCCGGCCGTCAATCAGGCAGGCGGGCTGGAGCGTGTGGACGATGTCGAGGAATCGCTGAGCCCGGCCGTTAACGTCCATCATGCGGGCCGTATCGAACCAGATCAGACAGACGGGGCCGTAGCCGGTGAGAAGCTCCTTCACCTGGGGCTCGGCCTTGTCTCGCAGGTACTGGTCGTAGGCGCCGCTTGCGCTCTTGTCGTCATCGGAGGGGAAGTCCCAGGTGTTGCCCGCGCCGCCCGGCTCGTGCCAGTCCTGCGATTGGGAATAGTAGAACCCGAACCGCATGCCGTGCCTGGCGCAGGCGTCGGCGAGTTCTTTCAGCAGATCGCGTTTGAACGGCGTCGCGTCCACGATGTTGTACTTGCTGGCCTTCGAGCCGTATAGTGCGAAGCCGTCGTGGTGTTTGCTCGTGATGACGATGTACTTCATGCCGGCGTCTTCGGCCAATTGCACCCATTCCTCGGCGTTGAATTTCGCCGGATTGAATTGCGCCGCCAACTGCTCGTACTCAGTCACCGGGATTTTGGCCCGATTCATGATCCACTCGCCGATGCTGGGGATCCGCTGTCCCTTCCAAGTCCCGGCCGGAACCGCATACAGGCCGAAGTGAATGAAAAGGCCGAACTTCGCCTCGCGGAACCACTGCATCTTCTGGTCCTGCGTCATCGGCGTCGCTTCCGCCGCAAACAGGCTCTGCGCGATCACGACGCTCGCACACGCGGCGACGACCGCACATTGGATCCCTCGTTTTGACAAGTTCTTCATGTTAAGCATCTCCATTTCTTCCAAGTCGCCCTATTGGTCCTTCGCAGGACCGATTTCGAGAATCTCCTGTCCATACACGGGAAGACTGAGTTCAATCACCCCTGCCTGCAACTCGCGGCCCGTGAAATCGCCCAGGGGCAGCTCTGAAAACAACGCGGCCACAACATATCGCCGATCGGGCCGAACCCAGGGGATGTTGATCGCCCGCAGTCCCGCGCCCCCGCTGCCTCGAACCACGACGACCGCGCCGTAGCCTTCGTCGTTCAGCTTGCCCCACCAATGCCAATCGTCGTCGTTGGGGGCCGGCACGCCGCTGAACTGAAAATGGCGATAGATGTCCCATGATCGATGCAGGCGATTCACCAGGGAGAACCGCTTGCGATAGTGTTCCAGATGGTCGTCCGAGAGCGTGCTCAGGTCACCCGAGAAAACCAGCGGAGCGCCCATCAGCCAGCTCACGATCTGCCGATCCTGGATCTCCGCGGTCAAACTGCCTCCATGGTCCTCCGTCGCGGCGCCATAGAACTCGAGACAATACAGCGGCAGCCCTCGATGCGAATAGAAGATCTGCCGGGCCTGATCGCAGGCCGCGAGCAGCTCGACGCGGAGTCTCTGCGGATCGGGCCCGGGCTGCCCCTGCCTCGGACGAGGAGCGATGCCGCCGCAGGCGTTCGGCGAGACGTGATACCGGGCCGCGTGCTTGAGAGCGGCCAGATCGCAGGGCGCCCCCGGCGTATCCCAGTAGATCTCATGAGTCATCTCGTTCATCACGTCGGGCGCGAGGGCGCGCAGTCGATCTTGCGCTTCCAGCAGTCCGCGCAAACCCCGCAGGAGCGACTCCTTGCGAGTGCGGCTCGGGTGCCCTTCGGCCAGATCGCCGTAGATGACGTTGCTGAAATCCTGCTTGAAGTAGACGACGCCGTAGCGTTCGTGCAGTCGAGCGAGGTCCTGCGCGTAGAACTCGCGCCAAGGCGTTGTGAAGCTCATCGCGATGCCGCCAAGCCGGGTGACCACCGGGAGCGACCGAGCGTCGGGCAACGCCTTGCGATCGGGCGATTCCGCGTCCCGAAAACAGGACAGCCATAGCCCCGGCTTCAGTCCGCGAGAGCGAATGTAGTCGGCCGTCGCCTTGAAATCCGGAAATCGGGACGCATGCGGCTCGGTGCCCAATCGGTCCCGCTGCCAGCCGTCGTCCATCAGAAACTGCACGAAACCCGCGCGAGCGGCGAGATCCGCCTGCCGGCGAATCATCGCGTCGTCGAGATTGGGCCCGAATGTGGCCCAGGTGAGCCATTGGGGCGCGTCGCACGGCAGACGCTCGCCCACGATCCCGATGTGCCGCGACACGAAACGCTTGAATGGGCCTTCGACCACGCGGTCGAGCGGCGTCGACTTGGCCGTAATCGTCTGTTCCACCAGGCCGCTGAAGGCGTAGACGAACACGGGCTCCGAGACGAACCTCTCTCCCGGCGCGAGCACCCACTCGAACATCGCGGGATGATACCCCATCGAGCCGCTCTCGCCCATCGCTCGCAGTGCCGAAGGAATCTCGCTGGCCATGATCACGCCGTACGCGGCAGCGGCGCCGTCGGCAGACGAGAAGCCGACGATGCTGGGCTGGGCGCCGTAACCAGCCGGGGTCAGCCGAGTCCGATAGGAGACATGGGAAGAACAGCGCAGGTCCTCGATCGTCAGTTGCTCGATCTTTCGCCAGACGCTGCTTTCGTTGGCGACCTCGACCCACTTTCGCACCACGGGCTCGCCGCGATAGACTTCGTAGACCAGCGTGAAAGCCAACCCCCGTAGGCGACTGTCTTCCCGGGCCCGCGCCAAGATGGTCAGACGAGAGACATCCGCGCTCGAAGCAGAAACCACAGGGGCCGCGACGACGAAATCCCCCGCCCACTTGCCTGACTCGACGCCGATTGGCTCGACCCAGCGGATGGTCTGGCCGAGGGCCGTGTCGTCATACGCGCCGGGGTCAACATGCTGCCCCGGCTGGAATGTCTTCACGCTGTCGATGGAGCCCCCTTCGCCCGGCTTGAGCCCCCCGGGTTTGGCGTTCGGCTCGGCGCGTGTGACCGTGACGCGCAGCTCGGCGGCAGGCGACGCGAGCACCTCCTGACCGTCGACTCGCAGACTGCTTGTGCGTACAGATCCATCCGCAAGATCGATCACCCGTTCGAGCATTCCCTCCGAGATGCGCACTTCTCGGTCGCCGATTTCGAACGGCCGCCACGATTCGTCCGCCCGGTCTGCGGCCTGAGACATCAGCGAGACGCTCAATACAACCACCGCGATGCGAAGAACCGGCTGCCTCATCTTTTCACCCGTCAAAACCGCCATTTTGCGTCGCGTCCAGGCCTCAGAACCCGTTTCTCGTGGACAGACCCGAGCGTTGGGCGTAAGCTGCAAGAGTTCCTTGCGGGTCCTCTCGGGGATTATACCCTCCCGGACCCCAAGGGCAATGACGGACCCTCGCGAATCCGCGTCACGCGGGGAGCCGGAATTGCGGTGAGATAGGCCCGGGACATCGGTCATGATTGTGGAACACCTTGTGAGAGGCTCAGCCCAACAATCGACACACGCGCATCCCTCAGCGAACAGTCCATGCTTAAGGAGGTCACCGTGAGAAGACTCGTCACAGGCTCTTCAATGCTCCTGCTCGCCCTCTGTCACCAGGCGATGGCCGAGGCGACGGACCCCGGCGTCAAGGGTTTCGAACAGACGCTCATGCAAGCCCGCCCGCTCGACCCGGCGGACGTGCGGCTGCTCGGCGGCCCCCTCAAGCACGCCCAGGACCTCGACGCCAAGTACCTGCTGGAACTGGAGCCGGACCGCATGATGGCGGGCTACCGCCTGCGGGCCGGACTGGAGCCCAAGGCCAAGGGCTACGGCGGCTGGGACGACGTGAACAGCCGGCAATTGACGGGCCACATCGCGGGACATTACCTCTCTGCGGTGAGCCTGATGTACGCCGCCACGGGCGACGCCCGCTTCAAGGAGCGGGCCGACTACCTCGTCAAAGAGTTGAAAGAAGTCCAGGACAAACGGGGCAACGGCTACCTCGGCGCTCTGATGGACGACCGGGGCGCCGACGGCGAGAAGCTCTTCGAACAGGTCTCGCAAGGCAACATCCGCTCCGGCGGCTTCGACCTCAACGGCCTCTGGTCGCCGTGGTACACCCTGCACAAGACCTACGCGGGCCTGCGGGACGCCTACCGCTTCACGGGCAACAAGACCGCCCTCGATGTCGAGATCAAGTTCGCCGCCTGGGCCGAGGGGATCATGTCGAAGATGACGGACGTCCAGGTCCAGCGGATGCTCAACACCGAGTTCGGCGGCATGAACGAGATCTTCGTCGACCTCTACGCCGACACGGGCAACGTTCGGTGGCTCAATCTCTCGTACAAATTTGAGCACGAATCGTTCATCCAGCCGCTCCAGCGTCACCAGGACAACCTCGACGGCAAGCACGGCAATACGCAGATCCCCAAGCTCATCGGCTCGGCGGACCGTTTCGCCTACACCGGCCAGGCCGGCGACATTGAGGCCGCGAGCTTCTTCTGGGACCGCGTCGTCCAACACCACACCTACGCCACCGGCGGCGACGGACGCGACGAGTACTTCGGTCCGGCCGACGTGCTGGGCGATCGCGTGGACGGCCGCACCGCCGAGACCTGCAACGTCTACAACATGCTCAAGCTGACCCGGCGGCTCTTCGCCCTGCGGCCCGACGCCCTCTACGCCGACTTCCAGGAAAGGGCTCTCTTCAACCACATCCTGGCGTCGATCGATCCCAACGACGGCAGCACCTGCTACATGGTGCCGGTCGGTCGTGGCGTGCAGCATGAGTATCAGGACATGTTCGATAGCTTCACCTGCTGCGTCGGATCGGGCATGGAGAGCCACGCCCTCCACGCGGACGGGATCTACTACGAATCGGGCAGCAAGCTCTACGTCAATATCTACGCCCCCTCGACCGCCGAGTGGAAGGCGATGGGCGCCAAGCTGGCCGTCGAGACGGACTTTCCTGAGGGCGAGTCGGTGGCGATCAAGTTGACGGTCCAGTCGCCCAAGGAATTCACGCTCGCCCTGCGAAGGCCCTACTGGGTAGGCGACGGGTTCGCGATCAAGGTCAACGGGCAGGCCGTTTCTGAAGTCGGAGGACAGAGGACGGAGGGCAGAGGACGGCAGGGACGGCCGGCTGACCCGTCGCCGAAGACGGGGTCGTTTGTCGACATCAAACGGACTTGGAACAGCGGCGACACCGTGGAGGTCGCGTTGCCCAAGACGCTCCGCCTGGAGCCCACGCCGGACAATCCGCAGCGGGTCGCCATCATGTGGGGGCCGCTGGTCCTCGCGGGCGACATGGGCCCCGAGCGGGAGTTCGGTCGCGGCCGAAGCCGGCGGACTGAGCCGGCGATTCCGGTGTTCGTGGCGGCGGATAAGCCTGTGGCCGAATGGCTCAAGCCCCTGGCCGGGAAGCCCGGGTGCTTCCGCACCGACGGCGTCTGCCGGGCGACCGACGCCGAGAACGTAGCCGACGTGAATTTCGTGCCCTTCTATCGTCTGCACCGGCGGAACTACGCCATCTACTGGGACCTGTTCACCCAGGCGGCGTGGGACCAGAAGAAAGCCGAGTACGCGGCCGAGCAACAGCGTCAGCAAAAGCTCAAGGAAGCGACCGTGGCGTACGCCCAGCCGGGCGAAATGCAGCCGGAACGCAACTTCAACTACCAGGCCGGCGACGGCGCTTCGCTTCAGCGGGTGCAGGGCCGTCCTGGCCGTCGTTCGTCGAGCTGGTTCTCGTTCGATATACCGGTCGAAGCGGCCCACCCCATGGCGCTGATGGTCACGTACTACAGCGACGAGCGCCGTCGCGGCGAAGCGATCTTCGAGATCCTCGTGGACGGCCAGCGTGTGGGTCAGCAGACTGTCGAGAAAAGCAGTCCCGCCCGCTTCTTCGACGTCGAGTACGCCATCCCGGCGGACCTCGTCAAAGACAAGCAGAAGGTGACTGTGAAGTTCCAGGCCACGCCGGGCAACGAAATCGCGACCGTTTTCGGCATCCGCATGATCCGGGCCGACGCACAACGATAACACCGGGACATTATCACCCTGTAAGGAAAGGAATAAGCCGTGAAGAAACACCATCTGCTCTATGGCGCGATCGCGACGCTGTCTGTCGCCGCGGGATTGTGCGGCATAGTCTTTGCCCAGGCCGATCAGCCGGGCGTAAACCTCGCCGCCGTGGCGACGCCGACCAGTTCGTACGTCTCCGGCGACACGAGGAACTCGGCGCTCAACGACGGCGTCGAACCTCGCAGCTCGCGCTTCAATCGGCCTGCCTCATACGGCAACTGGCCCACGCGGGGCACCCAGTGGGTCCAGTACGAGTGGACTCAGCCCATCAGCACCGCGAAAATCGACGTCTACTGGTGGGCCGACGGCCGCGGCGTGCACGCCCCCAAGGCCTCGCGGCTGCTGTACTGGGACGGCAACGCGTTCGTCCCGGTCAAGAACGCCTCGGGCCTGGGCGTCGCAGAGAATCAGTACAACACGACGACGTTCGACGAGGTCAGCGTTTCCAAGCTCAGGCTGGAGATCGACGGCGACGGCGAGTTCTCCACCGGCATCCTCGAATGGAAGGTCTACGACTCGGGCAAGTCGCCCCAGTTTCCGCCCATGGTGACGGCGGGCATCGACCGCTGCGTCATGGTGGGCGGCAAGACCTACCTGGCGGGCGAGGTCAAGACGCTCAAGACCCAGGACGCCGAGAAGACACCCGTCGCCTGGAGCAAGCAGTCCGGCCCGGGCAAGGTCGCCTTTGAAAAGGCCGACGCCCCCGTGACGACCGCGACGTTCTCCGCTCCCGGCGAGTACGTTCTGAAGCTGACCGCCGGCAAGGATTCTCTGAACGCATCGTCCACGCTGGTCGTCAAGGCGGTCACGCCGCCCCCGACGAACCGGCTCGATGTGGTCTACACGAAGAAATACAAGATCGACAGCCCACTCTGGAACTCGCGGGCCAAGGCCCTGATCGTCAACTGGATTCCGCACTGCATCGAGAAGAACAACGACCCGAACCTCCGCGAAGGCGGCATGAACAACTTCATCGAGGCCGCCAAGAAGCTCCGCGGCGAGCCCGCCAAGCCGCACGTCGGGTATCCGTTCTCCAACGCCTGGGTCCACCAGACTGTCGAGTCGATCTGCATCGCGCTGATGGTCGATCCGCAGGGCGATCCCGAAATCATCAAGGCCCAGGAGATGATGAAGGCCACGCTGGAGGACTGGATTCCCAAGATCCTCGCGGCCCAGGAGCCCGACGGCTATCTCCAGACCCGCTTCACGCTGGGCGTCCGCGGCGAGCGGAACACGCCGGAGCATTGGAGCCCCCGCCTGCGAGGCGAGCATGAAGGCTACGTCGCGGGCTACTTCATCGAATCCGCGATCAACCATTACACGCTGACCAACGGCACCGACAAACGCCTCTACGACGCCGCCAAGAAGCTCTGCGACTGCTGGGTCGCCAACCTCGGGCCCGGCAAGAAGGACTGGTACGACGGGCACCAGCAGATGGAACAGGCCCTCGTCCGATTCGGCCGGTTCGTCAACGACATGGAAGGGCCCGGCAGCCACGGCGACAGCTACATCCAACTGGCCAAGTTCCTGCTCGATTGTCGCCGCGACGGCAGCGAGTA
>JBDKUU010000455.1:0-5829 GCA_039679525.1 Phycisphaerales bacterium
TCTTGGAGCCGCGTTCGACGACGCCCTGGTGGACCGGGCCCAGCTTGTACATGTGGTTGCTCTGGTTGGTGCCGCTGCCGGCGTTGAGGAAGGAGAACAGGCCCGCGATCAGGAGCGTGGACTTGTGGTGCGTCACGGTGAAGGGGCCCGCGAAGATCGAGCAGGCCTCGCCGTGGAAGCCGCCGCAGTTGGCGAAGAAGACGGAGCTCTCGGCTGAGTACTGCTTGGACAGCATGCAGCCCTGCCCGATGAACGAGCGGCAGATGATCGTGCCGTCGGTGATCGTCGTGCCGCTGCACGCGATGAAGTCGTCGGCGTAGACGCCCGGCCCCACGTAGACGGGGTCCTCGACGCAACTGTTGATCGAGCCGTTCTCGAGCCGGTTGACGCCCTCGATCACGGCCGCCGGCCCGATCCGGACGTTCTTGAGCAGCCGGGAGTTGATGATCCTCGCCCCCTTGGCCACCAGGCCCATGGACGACCGCACGGACGCGGCGTACCGTTCGATCAGGCCCCGGAGTTTCTCGATCACGCGGGGTCGATGCCTGTAAAAGGCCAGAATATAGGCCGTGTGGGCGCAGAGCTGGTCGTAGATCGGGATCTCGCGGCCGCCCGCCTCGTTGACGACGGGAACCAGCGTGCCGTTGCCGAAGGAGCTTTCGCCCTCGACGGCCAGCAGGTCGATGTTGTCGATCACCACGTCGTCCTCGATGACGTAGTTGGCGATGTAGTTGCGAACGGTGCAGATGAAGACGTTGTCGCCGATCGTGCAGTTGTGGATCGTGGCGTGGCTGATGCCTGTCGGCTTGCTGACGCCCCCGAAGAAGGAAACGGTCTTGTCGAACACGCCGAGCCGGACCTCGCCGCACAAGCGGGTCGCGTGGACGCGATCGGCTCGAAATCCCTCGGCCACCTGGACCCGGGACCAGTCGTCGCACGTGCATCCTTGTTCTGATAATCGAGTGATCTCGGTCGTCGATAGAGCTCGCCACTGTGTTTGCATCGATTCCCTTTCTGCTCGCGGACGGCGCCGGGCGCCGAGCCCGGACGGTTCCGAGAAATCCGACCCCGATTGCTGATTCCTCGAAACGCGATTATAAGACTTGGGCGACTATAGCGGCAATCCCCTCGCCGGTCAAGGCGTTGCTCTCGATGAATTATGGACCCAAAAAGATATCAATTGAAAAAGGCGGTCGGCGGGAGAAATTCTCGTCCCAATAATTTACGCAAAAAAACTTGCACAAGCGCGTGACATTATGCATAAAATCTGTAGTCGCATACTGACGCCTGCCGATGAAGTAGGGTATAACTGTGAGCCCTGTTGTGAGGTCCTAAATTCGCACTTGTGTGGTGCGGCTTGTGAAACGGCGGGGACGTGAGTGGACGACTGCAAGCTATGTCGAACCAGCCAAGGGTAGTGAAGGTCTTAGGCGCGTTGTTGGTTTCCATGACGGTTGGAGCGTTTGTCCTGATGGCGTTGGGCAACAATCCTCCGTCGGCGGGTCCGTTCTGTTTGTCGGCCTATTATCGGCTGACCTCGGTGGACCAGGCCGTGCGGTCGAAGGCCTGTCAGACGCCCACCCGCTGGACCAGCATCGAGATCTTCTTCAGCGGCGCCAAGGGCCGCAACGCCCAGGCCGTCGGGGCGACCGACTCGAGTTGTCACTTCGTGATCTGCAACGGCGCCGGGTCCGGCGACGGGGAGATCCAGACCACCGAACTGTGGCAGAACCAGTACTCGATCCAGCCCAGTCGGACGTGGCAGGGCTCGAACAAGACCATTCGCATCTGCCTGGTCGGCGACGGCGTCAAGACGATGCCCACCGATTACCAGCTCAAGCGTCTCGAGACGCTCCTGGAAATCCTGTGCAGAAAGTTCCATATCCCCGCGACCCAGGTGTTCCTGCCCACCGATTGCCAGTGAGCGAATCCCGCCCTCCGAAAGTTGCCCAGCCCCTCCAAAGTCACAACCCCCATCGATCCCACGCAGGTCCGCAGATGTCACCGGACGATCTGATGCGCGCCGACATCGTCGAAATTCGAATTTCGAAGCACGAAATCCGAAACAAACACGAATGACCGAAATCCAAAATTCCAAAACGGGCACTCGTCCAGCGCCAGCGTTTTGGACATTGGTGCTTTGGGTTTTGGATTTGTTTCGGATTTCGAGTTTCGTGCTTCGAATTTCGACTCAGGAGGGCGTTCTCCTCACCTGAAACTCGCTTTGTAACTGATCCCGCCTTCACCCTACGGCTACTGCGACCATGCGCCGTGAGGCCGCCATGGCCGCAGTGCGCGTGCAGCACGTAGGGTGAATTTCGTTCAGGGATATCGCCTGGGGAGTCGGCCGATCCTGGGGCGACCCCCAAAAAGCGATGAGTGGCCAAGGGGCCACTCATCTATGACGACGCATGGGCGTCTGGTTGCAAGGCACCGATTTTCTGTTTCACATACGTGATTCGCCGTAACTGGGTCCCGGCCCTTGTTCGCGTTCTCGCGGCGGCGTTTCCGGGTCTTTTGCAGGCAGAACACATCCCTCAAATGAATCTTGTGCTCTTTCGAAGACCCGAACTTCGGCCGCCGCGTATGTTCGCATGTATAGACGACCCCCGGGGACGGCCTATTGCAGAGTCCAAAAAAAAAGTCCCTTCCGTCAGGAAAAAAGTCGGGATCTTTCTCGCCGGCTATTCCCGAACGTCGACGGGCGAGGAATTGCCGCTTCTGGCGCGCCGCACGGCCGACCAGAGGTAGTAGACGGGGATGCCCAGGAGAATGCTGCCCAGGCTGACTGTCGAAGGGCCGGGCCACTGTTTGAACGCGAAAACCGCCATGAAAAGGATCACGATCAGGAAGATCGCCGGGGTGACGGGGTATCCGGGGACGCGAAAGGGCCTCTCCAGCTCCGGCCGGCGTCGGCGGAGCACGTAGACGGCGCCGATGAACAGCATGGCGAACAGCGAAAGCCCGACCGAGGCGTACTTGTACAGATTCTGAAAGTCGGTGACGAACAGGATGGCGACCGCGCAGACGCTCTGGAGGATCATCGCGTGCGCGGGGACTTGGCCCTTGGCGCTGACTCGTCCGGCGATGGCGGGGAACAGTCCGTCCTTCGCCATGGCGTAGTACACCCGCGGACCCGTGATGATGAAGGCGCTGACGGTGGCCAGGAAGGCCAGTCCCAACAGAACGGAGAAGACGCCGGACGCCCGCGGCCCGAACAGGGTCTCGACCGCCAACTGCGGAACCTGCTCGGCGTTGTCGAATCCGACGGAGGCCAGGGGCACCGCGTAGGCGAACACGCCGTTGAGGGCCAGGTACAGGACCACGACGGAGCCGGCGCCCAGCAGCAGCGAGCGGGGGAGAATCCTGCCCGGGTTCCTTACCTCGCCGGCCAGGTAGCCGGCGGCGTTCCAGCCGCTGTAGGCGAACATGACGTAGAACAACTGGGTCGCGGCGGTCCCGAGTTCGACCTCTTTCCAGGGTTGCCCTTCGCCGATGTGGGACAGTTGACCCTTGCCGAACAGAAAGGCCAGGACCGCCAGGGCCGCGAACAGGCCGAGCTTGAGCATCGTCGTGAGGTTCTGCGTCCAGGCGGACTGGCGATAGCCGAGAAGGTTGGGCACGGTGATGGCGACGATGATGACCGCGGCGACGACTCGAAGTCGTCCCGGATGTCCCTGCGCCACCCCGAAAGGAGTCAGCAGGTACATCGCCGCGATGTAGCCGGCCACCGCCAGCGGGGCCGAGAAGCCCAGGAAGAACGACGTCCATCCGGACAGGAAGGCCGGCATCGGGCCGTAGGCCTCGCGAAGGTAGACGTACTCGCCCCCGGCCCGGGGCAGGGCGGCCGCCAGCTCCGCCACGCACAACGCGCCACACAGCGCCAGCAGTCCGCCCAGGGCCCAGAGTCCGAAGATCACGGGATAGTTTTTGAGCGACGCCATCATGTACCCCGGCGAGACGAGGATCCCCGTCCCGACCATGCTGGCGATCACCACGTAGGTCGCGGTCGACAAGCCGAACTTGCGTTCCAGTTCCTGATTCTGCATAGTCATGGCCCCCCCATCGAACCGATCTCTCCTGTTCGACTCAGAAGCCCGAAGTCTCTGCCCTCGGTGAGCAGGACCCAGGCCCGCATATCCTTCTTATAGATACGGATCGGCTCGATCCGCCGCACGTCGGTGAGCCGGACGAGAAAACCCGACCGGCAGTCCATCATGCTCTCCCAGACAGCGTCGTCGCCGCCGATCCGGTCGCCGTAGTCCCGGCGAATCCCGGCGACCCGCCCCGGCGTAAGGTCCGCATAATACTCCACGCCCTCGACCGTCGCCCGCCCGCACACCGGCCCGGCGCTGACCTTGAGCCAAAGCCGATCCCCCGGCGACACCCGCCCGCAGATGGGATGCCGAGCCCGCGTCAGCCGCAGTTCGACAGTCTTCTCGCCGCTCAGGATCAGATCCAGGTACGGCTTCTTCAAAATGACCAGGTGGCTGTTCATATCGGTGTGGCCGTTCATCTCGGTAGGGTGGGGCTTGCCCCACCGTCTTGTCTGACGCCGAGTCCGCGGTGGGGCAAGCCCCACCCTGCTACGCCGGCCACTCTAACCTTGTGGGCGGGTGCCATGGCTACGCCTCGTAGCCATGTCTTGCTTCCGTGCGAGAGACACATGCTTTCGCGAGCGTAAGCATGGCGTCGCCTTCCCGCCGGCGATATTGCCCAGCGCGCTTGTAGTGACGCCGCAAGGCGTTATCTTGGCAAGTTTGAAGTGAAGAAGACAAAGACCCGGTGTCCCTTCCTTCTTGCTTCCCACTTGGCACTTCACACTTCAAACTACCTCTGATCTCACCCCGCCTGAACGCCGATCGCCGCCAGGTCCCGTTTCACCTGGTCCAGGCCCTCGTACACGATGCCCTTCATGCCCGCGGCCCGGGCGCCTTCGACGAAGTCGAGCCGATCGTCGATCATCACGCAAGCATCCGGCGCGATTCCGAGCTTGCCGGCGGCGACCTCATAGATCTCCCGCTCCGGTTTGAAGAAACCCTCGGCGCAGGAGAACGTCGCGGCGTCGAACGCGTCGTAGCCCAGCTCGAAGAAGAACTTCATCGCCGGGCCCTCCGTGTTCGAGAGCAGGCTCGTCCTGTAGCCGTGCTGCCTCAGTCCGCGAGCCAGCGCGAAGACCTCCGTGCGGGGCGAGTACACCGTCCGGAACGCCTCGCCCCACAGCGACGCCTGCTTCGGTCGCAGACAGTCGAGGCGATCGCACACCCGCCGCCAGAACATATTCTCCGCGATCCGGCCCTTCTGGAACTCCTCGCCGTACGTATTGTGGGCCCGGGTGTAGTCCTCGACGGACACCCCCAGCACCCTGGCGCAGTAGGTCATCAAGCCCGACGCCGGGTTGTCGATCAGTACGCCGCCCCAGTCGAACAGAACCGCCTCGATCTTCATTTCCATCGTTCCAATTCCTTTGTTTGGAGGGATACCCCAAACGCAAAATCCGGCGTTTGGAGGCCCCAATTCCGCGTTTACGCGGTCTTCGGAGCACCCGCCCCGGCGGGATTATCACCCGCCAGCCCGACCCACGCAATCAGGATTGTGCGAAACGAGCCCAATTCGCGATGGGAAGACGCAGAGAAAAGCAAGAAGCGGCCTCCGGCCGGAATCAGGACTTTCCTCGCGCGGAGACGCGGAGACGCAGAGAAAAGAATGGAACGTAGGAACAGCAGAAGGAAGGAACCTCGGAACGCAGAGCCATGCCGCCGATTCCTATCCTTGCTCGAGCGTTCTTCATGTCATTTTCGCCTCTGCGTCTCAGCGTCTCCGCGCGAG
>JBDKUU010000456.1:0-4455 GCA_039679525.1 Phycisphaerales bacterium
GCCGGAGACCGCGGCGGTCTCCGCTCTGACCGGCCGGATCACCGACCCCCGCACGCTGGGCGAAGCGCCCGCGATCCCCATGCCCAGGAGGTTCACGTTCCGCGAGGAGTGGTTCATCCACCCGCCCGAGGACCGTTCGACCGTCGAAATCATCCGCGGCCCCAACATCAAACCTCTGCCGAACTTCGGGCCGCTGGAGGACTCGATCGAAGCGACCGTCCTGATCAAGGTAGGCGACAACATCAGCACAGACATCATCATGCCCGCCGGCAGCCGGGTGCTGCCCTACCGGAGCAACATCCCTGCGATGAGCGACTACGTCTTCGAGATCATCGACCCGGACTTCCCCGCCCGGGCCCGCAAAGCAGGCAGCGGCGTCGTCATCGGCGGCGAAAACTACGGACAGGGTTCTTCTCGCGAGCATGCGGCCCTGGCCCCCCGCTATCTGGGCGTGCGGGCCAAAATCGCCAAGAGCTTCGCCCGCATCCACAAGGCGAACCTGGCGAACTTCGGGATCCTGCCGCTGGAGTTCGCCGATCCGGCCGACTACGACTCCATCGAGCCCGGCGACCGCATTTCACTCAACAACCTCCTGGAAGCCATCGAGGCCGGCGAGACGGAAATCCCCGTGCAGGTCAATGGGCGACGGATACTGACGCTGCTCACAGTCTCCGGCCGCCACCGGCGGATCCTGCTGGCCGGCGGCGTCCTGAACATGGCCAAGGCGATGGCCCGGGCCGCGGAGTATGAGAAGGTCTCATGAGCCAGGCGATACGACATGAATTCGATGCGGTGATCGTGGGAGCGGGCGGCGCGGGCCTGTACGCCGCGCTCGAAGCCAGCCACGCGGCCGGAAATCGCACAGCCGTCGTCTCGAAGCTCCTGCCCATCCGCAGCCACACCGGCGCCGCCCAGGGCGGCATCGCGGCGGCGCTCGGCAACGTGGAGCCGGACGATCCTCAGTGGCACGCCTTCGACACCGTCAAAGGAGGCGACTACCTGGTCGATCAGCAGGCAGCAGCCATCCTCGCGGAGGACGCCATTCGATCCGTGTACGAACTCGAGAACCGCGGCTTGCCGTTCAACCGCACGGAGGATGGGCGGATCGACCAGCGACGTTTCGGCGGGCACACCCGCAACTTCGGCGAAGCCCCCATCCGCCGGGCGTGCTACGCCGCCGACCGCACCGGCCACATGATCCTCCAGACCCTCTATCAGCAGTGCATCAAGAACAACGTGGCTTTCTTCGACGAGTTTCAACTCCTGGATGTGCTTATCGATGGACACACCTGCGCCGGCGTGGTCACTCTGGAGCTGGCAACCGGCGATGTGCACGTCTTTCATACCAAAGCCGTGCTGATCGCCACCGGCGGATTCGGGCGAATGTACCGGACTACCTCCAACGCCTACGCCAATACCGGCGACGGCCCCGCCGTCCTGGCCCGACGGGGCGTGCCGCTGGAGGACATGGAGTTCTTCCAGTTCCACCCGACCGGCATTCGCGGCATGGGCATCCTGATCACCGAGGCCGTCCGCGGCGAAGGCGGCATCCTGCGAAACGGCAAAGGCGAGCGGTTCATGGAACGCTACGCCCCGACGCTGCTGGACCTGGCCCCTCGCGACATGATTTCCCGCGCGATGGCAACGGAGATTCGCGAGGGCCGCGGCATGCTGGGCGAGCCCGCCCGGGACGACTACCTGCTCCTCGACGCCACACACTTGGGCGAAGAGGTGCTCGCCAGGAAGCTGCCGGACATCCGCGACTTCTGCCGAACGTACCTGGGCCTCGACCCTGTCGAAAAGCCGATCCCCGTTCAGCCGACCGCTCACTACGCGA
Organism: Phycisphaerales bacterium; assembly: GCA_039679525.1. GTDB lineage: Bacteria > Planctomycetota > Phycisphaerae > Sedimentisphaerales > Anaerobacaceae > PLanc-01. Next base: position 1,838 of record JBDKUU010000456.1, read on the forward strand.
TGGGCGGAATCCCCACCGACCTCGACGGCCGGGTCGTCGCGGATTCCGAGGGCAACGTCTACGACGGCCTCTACGCGGCGGGCGAATGCGCCTGTGTCTCGGTTCACGGCGCCAATCGGCTGGGGACCAACAGCCTCGTCGATCTGATCGTCTTCGGCCGTCGCGCCGGTCGCCATATGGCTTCGTTTGTCCGCCAGGCGAACCTCCCGTCACTGCCCCACGACGCAGCCGCTTATGCCGAGGGGCTCCTGAGCCGTCTAAGAAACAGCAACAGCGCCCGCGACGGGCACGCGGAGCATCTGCGGGCCTCCATGAAAGACATCATGATGGATTCCGTGGGAATCTACCGGCGCGGCGATGCGATGGCCCGTGCGGTGCGTCAGCTTCGAGCCCTTCGCGAGCAGGCCCAGAAGGTCGGCCTGGACGATCGCAATCGTGCCTACAACACCGATCTGCTGGAGCTGCTGGAACTCCGAAACCTGCTGGACCTTGCCCTGATGACGGCGGTTTCGGCCAAGCATCGAACGGAGACCCGCGGCGCCCACGCCCGCGAGGATTTCCCCGACCGCGACGATGAGAACTGGCTGAAACACACGCTCGCATGGCTCGACGGCGTCTCCGTTCGTCTGGACTCGAAAGCCGTCGACCTGTCGATCTGGAAACCCAAGCCGCGAGCCTATTGAGGAGCAATCGTGAACGTTGTCTTCAGAATACGTCGATATGACCCGCAAAGCGGCGACGGGCCGCGGTTCGAGGACTTCGCCATCGACGTCGAACCGGCCGACCGGCTCCTGGACGGCCTGATGCTCGTCAAACGCACGCTCGACGGCACGCTGTCCTTCCGCAAAAGCTGCGCCCACGGCATCTGCGGCTCCGACGCCATGGTGATCAACGGCGTCGAGCGGCTCGCCTGCAAGACTCTCGTCCGGGACGTTGCCACGGAAGAAAATGCGGTCGTAACGTTCGAGCCGCTCCGCACGCTGCCCGTGCAGCGGGATCTCATGGTGGATTACGACCGCTTCTTCGGAGCGTATCGAGACGTCAAGCCCTACCTGTTCCCCAAGGAGCCGGTCGCACAGGGCGAGCGGCTCCAGACGCCCGCGGAGCGGAGCCGTTTCGACGATCCGACGAAGTGCATTCTGTGCGCCGCCTGCTATTCGGCCTGCCCGATCATTCGCAAAGGGACTCCCTGGCTCGGGCCGGCCGCCATCGTGCAGGCCGCCAGATTCGTCTTCGATAGCCGGGATCAGGGAATCCCGCCGCGACTGGACGTACTCGACCGGCCCGACGGCATCTGGCCGTGCGAGAGTCTGCTGGAGTGCACCCGCGTGTGCCCCCGCGGCATCAAGGTGACCAAGAACATCAATCTCACCAAGCGAGAGATCAAGACATTCAAAGGAGAAAAGCCATAAAGCTGCATGAGTACCAGGCAAGAGACCTCCTTCGACAGTACGGCATCGCCGTCCCGGAGGGCGTCGTGACCAGCGATGCCCGGGAGGCGGCCGCGGCGACACAACGATGGGGCGGCCAGGCCGTGGTCAAGGCCCAGGTCTTGACCGGCGGACGCGGCAAGGCCGGCGCGATCCGAGTCGTATCGTCGTCGCGGGAGGCTGAAGCGGCAGCCCGGGACATCCTCCCGATGTCCGTGAGAGGCTTCCCCGTGCGGCAGGTCCTCGTCACGGAGAGGCTCGACATCCGAGCGGAGTACTACGCGGGGGTCACCGTCGACCGCGAGGCAAAATCGATCGTGCTGATCTTCAGCGAGGCCGGCGGCATGGAGATCGAGGAGATCGCCGCGAAAGAGCCCGAGAAGATCCGGCGATTCGATGTCGCCCACGGCACGGAACAGCTCTCCGAATCGTTTCCCAACGCGTCCCTCCGAGGCCAAGCCGAGACGATTGTGGACGCTATGTCCAGGCTCTTTCGCGAGAAGGACTGTTCGCTGGTCGAGATCAATCCCTTGGCGTTGACCGCCCAAGGTCGGCTGGTCGCGGCCGACGCGAAGATCGTCCTCGACGACAACGCGTTGTTCCGGCACCCCGAACTCCTCGAATTGCGAAACCCGGAGGAACACACGGCCGACGAACTGGAGGCGAGGGAAGCCGGCCTGAGCTTCGTCAGCCTGTCCGGCGAGATCGGCTGCATGGTCAACGGCGCGGGTCTGGCGATGGCCACCATGGACGGCATCAAGCTTGCCGGCGGCAGTCCGGCCAATTTTCTCGACGTCGGCGGCAGCTCGAACCCGCAGAAGGTCCTCGACGCCATGCGAATCCTGCTGCGAAACCAAGGGCTCAAGGCCATCCTGGTCAACATCTTCGGTGGAATCACTCGATGCGACGACATCGACCAGGGAATCCTCATGGCCCGAGACACGCTCCGGATCGACGTCCCGATGGTCATCCGGCTCATCGGGACCAACGAAGAGCAGGCACGGCAGATGCTCGAAAAGGCCGGCTTGATCGTCGCCCGACGAATGACCGACGCAATCCAGGAGGCGGTTCGCTGCATCCGAGGAGAGGTGTGCGTATGAGCATCCTGATCGATGGAGACACACGAGTCATCGTCCAGGGAATCACAGGCCGCGACGGGTCTTTTCACGCGAAAGCGATGCGGGACTA